>DATHTH010000149.1:0-9088 GCA_035463495.1 Anaerolineales bacterium
GGTAGAGAATCATCGGGTTGGATTGTGATCGAATCTGACATGCGAACCCTCCTGTTTGGCGGTCAGCTGTCGCCGGCCCAAAGATGGAATTAGGGGTGCAGAATTAATCTGCCAGCAGGCCCTGTTCGCGGGCAATGGCAATCGCCTCGGTACGCCTGTTGGTACCGAGTTTGCCGTACAAGTTATTGATATGGGACTTGACCGTGCTTATGGCTATGACGAGAATTTCTGCAATTTCCTGGTTGCTGCGTCCGGTCGCGATCAGCCGCAGGATGGCCAGTTCACGCTCGCTCAGGGGTTCGGGAAGCATCCCATGCCCGGCTGCGCCAGGATCCATTTGGGAAGGGAATGCGGCAAGTAATCTGTCGAGATACGCCACAGCCTCGATCGTTTCGCGCTGATCCATCGTGCCGCCCCGCTGTTTGACAATGGACTGGTAGTCCAGCAGCAGTGCGCGCATGGGCTCGCCTTCATCAATAAACACGCGCCGGTACTTTTGTGGCATGGCCAGATGAAGAGCCTCCTGCAGGCTTAAATGAGCTTGTTCGGAATCATCCTGCCACCGGTACAGCAGGGATTTCAAACTCAAAAGGGTAAGCAATGGTCTAACGTAATTCGATTGGCGTGCAGCTTCTTCCATTCTGGCGATCAACGCGGCTGCATCCCCAAGCTGTTTTTGATCGAGAAGGAAGCGGGCATAGACGATGCTGCCATACATGTTTAATAACTCATCGCACCTGGCAAACGTGGAACCTGCCGAGGCAATCCATTTCTTGAGAGCGGTAACCTCTCTCAGCCTCAGCAACAGATCGGCTTCCAGGGCAGTGAATACAGCAATATATCCTTTGAGTCCCATCTGCTCCGCATTGGCACGTCCCCTGCGTGCGAGATCAAGGGCGGACTCCAGGTTTCCTTTCGCGCCTTCGAAACGAGTTTGAACATAATTTATCTCGAAGGACAATCCGGGAATCGATAGAGTTTCCTCCAGTTTGGTTGCGACGCGAAGATACTGTTCCAGCGCATCCATGTCATCCTCTTCATAAGCCAGTTTTGCTGCCTCAACGAACGCAATGCTGGAAATGAGCGCAGGCTGGCCAGACGAATCCTGGTACAGACTCCTCGCATGCTGACATATCCCTCGAGCTTCCTGAAGGGAACCCTGGAGATTCAATTGGTTGGCCAACTTGGCATAGGCGGTTAATGTAGGAAATGGTTGTCCGGAACGCTCGCCAATTTGGGCGGCTTCCCTCAAATGACCGATGGCGTCCTTCGTGTTTCCAGTCATTGTTTGTACGCTGGCAACGGTCATCAGTGCCAGAATTCTGAAGAACACATCCTCCTCGCCGATCATTTCGATAGCCTCCAGGGCATATGCCTGTACAGCAGACATATCCCCCTTGGCAATGGCAAGCTGAGAGTCCAGGTACGCCAGACGCCCGCGTGCCGCAGGCGGTGTGTCAACCGTAATATGGGTACGGGCTTTATCGGCGTGAGCCTTTGCCTCGTCGACCCGACCTGCAAGGTAAAGCAGCCAGCCTTTATGGGAGAAGAGATCGACGTTTTCGAACACCAGTTCTTCCGGCAGCTGATCGATCCAGCGGATCAGCGTCGTTCCGACTCCTCTATTGTTATAAGATTGAATGATGTCCGCAATCAAACGGGCGGCGCGGGGAAAGTCCTTCCCAGAAATTGCATGATCGATCGCCTCGGCAGGTCGTCCGGATGTCTCCAGCCATTGACTCGCCCGCTGATGGAGTTCGGGCAGCCGCTCAGGCTGTGTTCCCTTCAAGCGGCCTTGAAGGACCTCTGCAAAAAGGTGGTGGTAGCGAAACCATTTGCCTTCTTGATCCATAGGCAGGATGAACATATTAGAATGTTCAAGGCTTTCCAGGACGGCCTGGCCATCCTCCCCTCCTGTCACTGCATCACACAATGGCCCGCACAATTGATCAAGAATGGATGTGTATAGTAAGAAATCCAGCACCTGTTTAGGCAGTCGGTTGAGCACCTCGTCAGCAAGATATCCCAGAACATGCCTGTGACTCCCTGAAAACATCCGGACAAACTCCGATACGTCATCACGCCCCTGCATAGAAAGCGCGGCGATCTGGAGTCCGGCAATCCAGCCCTCCGTCCGTGCCTCCAGCATAGTCACCTGCTCTGTGGACAGCTCCAGACCCATGACCTGCGTCAGAAACGCCGCGGCTTCGTCTGCAGAGAACCGCAGATCATGAGCGCGTATTTCTGTCAATTGATTTCGTGCACGCAGGCGAGCCACCGGAAACGGCGGATCGACCCGAGTCGTCATGAGCACCTGCATGTTCCCAGGAAGGTGCTCGAGAAAGAATGTCAGCGATTGATGAATGGATTGGGATTCAATGGTGTGATAGTCGTCGAGAACGATGGCGAACGCCGGCTCGAAGGCACCGATTTCGTTGATCAGAACAGTCAGGATGGAAGGAAGGGGAGGAGTCTGAGAGGATTGCAGAAGCGCAAGCGCGTTCTCGCCGAGCCGGGGAGAAAGACTCTGCAGCGATGCGATGAAGTACGCCCAGAAACGGGCTGGATCATTGTCCTCCGCCTCCAGTGAAAGCCACGTCACGCAGCGTGGGCTCTGCGGAATCCACTCGCTCAGGAGAGTCGTTTTTCCGAACCCTGCCGGCGCGGCGATCAGCGTGAGCTTTTTGTCCAGGCCTTCATTCAGGCAATCGACCAGGCGCGGGCGCGCGACCAGATTTTTCCGCGGACGCGGAATGAAGAGTTTCGTACGCAGAAGCTCAATCATCAGACCCCTTTCACTAAGGTATCTGCCCTTAAATGCTCACCCTATCAAAAGGGTGATTGGATTGAGCTGAGAGTGTGCCTTTCGATTGGGTTGTTGACTGTCTGGAGTATGATGAGTATTATAGTCCAAATCCTCCGTCAAATCCTTTCGAATTAAAAAACAGCTCGTCAGATCATTACATAGTGCCGCACCAGCGCAGCAGTCCTGTGGATAATTAACTTTCCTGTATGTTCGAATTTCCGCCTGCGCATGCATATGAAAAGCAAAGCTAGATATGAGACCGGCTGCAGAAATGGCGTTTGTTCCCAGCTCAAAGAAAGTTCTCCGGTGGAGAACAAATCAGAAAGCCTCGTTCATGGCTTAAGCTCGCATGCTCCGCGGGAGTCTTGCCCCGCTACTAAAAGGCACTCAACGAGTGCCTTTTTTCTTTTAGGAGTTGACATATAGGAGATCGCTGAGTTTCTCAAGCCTATGATGTTCTGATTTTCTCAGCCATCGCGTGGTTTGTTGCAAGCTGTCTACTTCCAGGAGCAGGTGACCATCCTCGCTCCAGAGACGCGGCAACACGATGGCTCTTGCGCTTGCCAGAAGTCTGGATCTGCTCGCAACCCTTCCTTAGTCTTCCAGTACACGAGCGATAGAGGGATTACCAAGACCGGTTCGTGATGCTTCCACCCCCCATTTCCACCCTTTGGTTGGTGACATTCCACCCCATGGATGCTATTCTGCTACTAAACAGTCAAAAGAAAAGGAAAAAGATCATGAAGCGCAAATTCCTAGTAACGTTTATCGGTCTGAGCCTGCTCCTTGCAGCCTGCACGCCTGCCAACCCGGCGACCACGGCGATATCCGAGGCGATCCCCACCGTCGTAGCAGACAGCACAATCATCGCCGAAGGACGCCTGGAGCCGATCCGCTACGCGGAGAT
Organism: Anaerolineales bacterium; assembly: GCA_035463495.1. Lineage (GTDB taxonomy): Bacteria > Chloroflexota > Anaerolineae > Anaerolineales > Villigracilaceae > Defluviilinea. The sequence continues at coordinate 3,714 of DATHTH010000149.1, forward strand.
CGCCTTCACTGCCAGCGGTGTCGTCGGCGAAGTACTGGTCGAAGAAGGTCAGGCAGTCAGGAAGGGCGAACCCCTCATTCGCCTCGGCGACGAGTCGGACACCAACTATGCCGCCGCGCAGCTGGAACTCGTCAACGCCCAGAAGGCTTTGAATGACCTGCAAAACTCGGCAGGTACCGACCTGGCGCAAGCTGTCATCGATCTCAAGGATGCGCAGGAAGAATACAACGATGCTGCCGATTATCTGCGCTACCTCCAGAGTTCGCAGAAAGTACCGCAGACGGAAACACGGCGGTTCCTGATCCAGACCTGGAAAGGCTATGAATACCGGGTCAAGACCAAGAACTTCAAGGGCCCTGCTCCCGCAGACTGGATCATCGAAGCCGAGAACGACCTGGCATTGAAAACGGCGAAGCTCGAAACGGCTCAGCACACGTATGATCGCCTGAAGGGCGGTGTGGATGCCGACCAGCTTCCCGTGCTGGAAGCACAGCTGAATGCTGCCAAAGCCAGAGTAGCTTCCTTCTCAGTGCTGGCTCCTTTCGATGGTGTGGTCGCCGAACTGAACGCCAGGATGGGCAGCTCGATTAACGCCGGTGAACCTGCTGTGACGGTGGCTGACTTTTCTCACTGGCTCGTGAGCACCACGGACCTGACCGAGATCGATGTGGTGGAACTAGTCGAGAATGATCCGGTCCTGGTGACCCTGGATGCTCTTCCGGAGATGGAGCTGAAAGGCACGATCTCATCGATCGGACAGAGCTACTCGGAGAACCAGGGTGATATTGTCTATAAGGTAACGATCCTGCTGACGGATATCGATCCTGCCATGCGCTGGGGCATGACCGCTGCCGTGAAGTTTGAAAATTCACCGGGATCTGACGTCTCACAACGTTAGACGCTCTTGAGGTTATTCGATCCCTGTTGGAGAGGCAACTATGAACTTATTTAGCAAACCCCAAAATGAAGACCGCAGCCACAACGGATCCATCATCGACCTGCGTGATGTTCAAAAATTTTATAAGACAGCCATCGGTGATTACCACGCGCTGAAAGGCATCGATCTCCAGATTGAAGCAGGAGAATTCGTAAGCATTATCGGGAAATCTGGCAGCGGCAAGTCTACATTGTTGAACATGATCACCGGCATTGATCATCCCACTTCAGGACAGGTCAATGTAAACGGTACGGGAGTGCATCAGCTCAACGAGAACAAGATGGCGCGCTGGCGCGGGAAGAACCTGGGAATTGTGTTCCAATTTTTCCAGCTACTACCTACGATCTCTGTCATTGAAAATATCATGTTGCCCATGGATTTCTGCCGCACATTCCCGGCACGCGAACGCGAAAAGCGCGCCCTGGCTTTGCTGGAAATGGTCGAGTTGGCTGAGCATGCCTACAAACTTCCCACAGCCCTCTCCGGCGGACAGCAACAGCGGGTTGCCATCGCAAGGGCGCTGGCGAATGATCCCCCGATCCTGATTGCCGATGAACCCACAGGCAACCTCGATTCTAAAACAGCCGAATCCGTGTTTGCCCTCTTCAATGACCTGGCTGCGAATGGCAAAACGATCATCATCGTCACACACGACAGTGGTCTCGCCAAGCGAACCCAGCGAACCGCCTTGATCACGGATGGCGAGATCGTCAACGAATATGTGGCAAAAGTCATGCCAGCCCTCACACACGATCAATTGCTCGCGGCCACTCACAAATTCAAGGCTCGCGAGTACCAGCCAGGCGCGATGATCCTGACGGAAGGCATCGATAACGACCAGTTTTACATTGTGTCAAAAGGCACGGTAGAGATCGTACTGCCCCGCCCGAATCAATCGGATGTGGTCATTCTGCAATTAGGCTCGGGCAAGTACTTTGGCGAGATCGCATTTTTCCACAAGACCAAGAGCAATGCATCTGTTCGTGCCACGGAAAGCGGACCCGTGGAAGTCCTGGCGATCAAATATGACCAGCTCAACGAATTACTGAGTCAGTCCGATGTCACGCGTGAGGCGCTGCACCAATCTGCACATAAGCATCAGGCGGAGAACGTCGCACGACGAGGAGCAATCGCATGAACAGCCGTTGGAAGAAGGTTTGGGCAGATCTTTGGAGCAATAAATCGCGCACATTCCTGACGGTCCTCACCATCGCGGTCGGTGTCGTCGCTGTCGGTTTCAACAGTAACCTGAAACTATATATGATCGAGAGCATGGATGGCGACTTCCTTTCCGCCAGCCCGGCGGAGGCAACCATTTACGCGGCCCCCCTAGACGACAATATGGTGAAAATCGCCAGTGAGATACCTGGTGTGGAGGCGGTCGAAGGTCGTAAAACGACGAATGCAACAGTGCTCCAGGCGGATGGTCAGGAGATTTCGATCCAGTTCACCGCTGTGAAAGATCCGAATCACAAGATCATAAAACAACTCAAGCCCGCGCAGGGCGAGACGAGCCTGCCGGCTCTCGGCGAAAAAGAGATCCTTGTCGATGAATCTGCACAGACACTCGGCTACAAGCCTGGCGACAAGATCCTTGTTGAACTGAGTAACGGCAAACGCCGTGAGTTAACCCTTGCCGGTTATATCCACGATGTGACCGGGATTCCCTACGGTTTTACGCGGACCATGAATGCCTATGTCAGGCCCCACACGTTCGAGTGGCTTGGCGGATCGCAATATTACGACACCTTGGCAGTCAGTGTTGCGGAAATGCAGACGGACCGCCAGCATGTGAACGGGATCGCACAGGCAGTCGCAGACCGTATGGAGAAAGCCGGAGCAACGGTTTCCTTCATCGATGCCTCGCAGCCCGGGCATCACTACGCGTACAGCGTCATGCAGGCTGTATTCGCTATCCTTGCCATCCTGGGTTATATGACCGTTCTATTAAGCGGTTTCCTGATCGTCAACACGATTACCGCGGTGATCACACAACAAAGGCGGCACATCGCTATCATGAAAGCGATCGGCGGCGAAAATTCACAGGTCTTCATGATGTATGCGGTTTTGATCTTGTGCTTTGGCCTCGGCGCACTGATGCTTGCCATCCCACTGGCGAACCTCGCCGCTAAAATGTCTGGCGGCTTCATGGCCCAGTGGCTGAATTTCCATCCTGCTCCCTATACTGGTTATTGGAGTACCGTTGTACAGGAGGCAATCGTGGCCTTACTCGTGCCCCTGCTGGCAGCTCTTTGGCCAGTGTACAGCAGTGTGCGTGTGACCGTGCGAGAGGCGATCACCGATTACGGCATCGGCGGCAATGCACAGCCAAAGGATAAACCGGTCAGCAAAAGGGCATTATTCCTCCCGCGCCCGATGAGGCTTTCTTTACGCAATACGTTTCGCAAACGGGCTCGGCTGATATTGACTCTGTTTACGCTTGTGCTGGGAGGTGGCATCTTCATTGGTGTCTATAACCTCTGGGCTTCCTTCGATAAGACGATTGAAGAAGTGCAAGGCTATTTCCTGGCGGACGTCAACATTGGCTTTCAGCGCAGTTATCGCTTCGAGGAGGTGGCGGCAATTGCGGAGAGCGTACCCGGTGTGACCGGCGTCGAAGGCTGGGCGGAAGTCTCTGGTACCCTCATAGCCGACAAGGACGAAGCAGGCAAGCAGATCCAGTTCGTCGCGCCCCCTTCCACATCCACCCTGATCGACCCGGTCCTCATCTCCGGCCGCTGGCTGAAGACCGGCGACGAGAACGCCATCGTCATCGGTAATAACATGCTCAAGCTCTATCCCGATTTACAGATTGGCGACTGGTTGACCATCAAGATCAACGACAAAGAGACGCAATGGCAGGTCATCGGCATTTACAAACTCATTGACAGTGGAGAGCTGCCATTGTTTTATGTCAATTATGAATACCTGAGCCGTCTCACTGGAGAGCCGGGACAAGCCTATTCTGTGCGCGTGCTGACCGAGGGGCACGACCGAGCCACACAAACAAAGATCCGTGATGAGCTTCAGGCGCTCTATGAAGCACGAGGCATTGGCATCAGTATGAGCCGTCTTGGCGCGGAGTTCGTCGATGATACAACCGCCCAGACGGATGTTCTGGTGTACTTTATGCTTGGCATGGCAATCATGATCGCCATCGTGGGTGGGCTCGGCTTGATGGGAACGATGAGTATCAATGTGCTCGAGCGCACGCGCGAGATCGGCGTCATGCGTGCCATCGGCGCCTCCAACACCGACATTCAGGGGATCGTGATCGTGGAGGGCCTGCTGGTCGGTCTGCTCGGTTGGGCAATCAGTATCCTGCTGGCCATTCCGATCACTGTCCTCCTGTGCTTTGGCGTAGGAACAGCAATTTTCACCTCCTCCCTGCCGACTGTCTATGGAATGAGCGGGATCATTGCCTGGTTGATCTTTACTGTCATCCTGGCCGCCATTGCAAGCTCATTGCCAGCCCGGCGAGCCTCACGACTGACGGTGAGAGATACACTGGCGTACGAGTAGAGAAAGGCAGATCATTGGATTTTTCTCGAAGGTGATGCACTGTTAGAACCAGGTCAATCCGTTAATAGTCCCTGTTCCCGGGCAATGGCAATCGCCTCAGTACGTCGATTGGTACCGAGTTTGCCGTACAAGTTATTGATATGGGTTTTGACCGTGCTGACGGCAATGACCAGGAGTTCGGCGATCTCCTGGTTGCTGCGCCCGGCTGCGATCAGCCGTAAAATATCCAGTTCGCGCTTGCTTAGAGGCTCAGGAAGAGTTTCATTCTTTGGTTCCTCAACAGGAGCGGATGGGAAAAATGCAGTCAGCAGTTTGTCCGTGTAGGCCAGTCGCCGAAGCGATGAGACTTCCGCATTGTCCCCGACATGTTGTTTGATGTTCAATTGATAATCAAGCAAGAGAAGACGCATCGGTTGGCCCTCATCGATAAAGATCCGAATGTAGCCTTCAGGTTCGGCCAAGGTCAGAGCCTGTTCAAGGTTGGCTAACATTCCTGTTGTATCATGCTGCTCCTGACAGAGCAAGGCTCGCAGCAAGGAGAGCTCGATCAACTGGCCCCACCCCTGACTGGCCTGGACGCTCGCCGCTTGGCGGTCAAGGATCTCCGCAGCTTCCTGAAGGAACTGTTCCTGCCTTTGAATCCGGTTCTGCGCCAGGCGCAGACGTACCCGTGTAGTTTCCTGGAGGTAGCCCAGGTGTGTATCTGCCGGCAAGCACTGACAGTCTTGCATCCAGCGGGACGCGGCGCTGAGATCTCCCAGTTCGATCCAGAAGCGGACCTTTGCTATTTCCAACAATGTGCCTGCGCCGGTGTCTGCCACTTGCATCGGTGTGAACCAGTCTTCGCCCTGCTGGATGGTCCTGAAAGCACCGTTGGTATCGCCTTGGGCCAACTGAACCTGCGCCAGGATCATAT
>DATHTH010000150.1:0-2863 GCA_035463495.1 Anaerolineales bacterium
GAAGCGCCCTCGCCTTCGATGCCCCTGTATTTCTGGAACGATCCGGACGGCTCCAGGTACCACAGCGCCTACTTTGACGTCTATCCGGGCGTCTGGCGGCATGGTGACTATGTCTTGATCCACAGCGACACGGGAGGCATCACCTTCTACGGCCGCTCGGACGCCGTGCTCAAGCCCTCTGGTGTACGCATCGGCACGGCGGAGATCTATGCTCAGATGGAAAAGCTGCCCGAGGTCGCCGATAGTCTGGCAGTGGGACAGAATTACCAGGATGACCAGCGCGTGATCCTCTTTGTCAAGCTCGCGAATGGCTTTACGTTGACAGATGAGCTAAGAGCTAATATCCGCAGAACGTTGCGCGAGAATGCTTCCCCTCGTCATGTACCTGCGCTGATCCTCGAAACGCCAGACATCCCATATACACTGAACATGAAAAAGGTGGAGAGCGCGGTCACGAATATCATCAATGGGCGCGCTGTGAGCAATAAAGATGCGTTGATCAACCCGGATTCGCTGGAATACTATGAGCAGGCACGCGCAGAGTTGGAAAAGTAGTCGCCATTTGGGTCGTTCGCTCAAGGTCTGTTAGAAAGGTCTGTACTATGCCATGTAATTGTTGTGAGATCACCGATCATGCATTTAGTGAAGCGGAAGCGAAGGCGGCGCTTAGGAGATATCGTCGTCAGGGACCTGCGAAACAGACGATGCTGCTCCTGGGTGCGATCCGCGCGCTGCGCCTGAAGAATGCCAAGTTGCTTGACATCGGTGGCGGAATTGGTGTCATTCATCATGAGTTGTTGAAAGATGTGGCGGAGGAGGCAACCCATGTAGATGCCTCATCGGCGTATCTTAAAGAGGCCAGCTCGGAGGCTGCCCGGCGCGGTCACGGTGAGCGGGTCCGTTTTATCCATGCCGATTTTACGGATGTGGCCGGGGAGCTTCCACAGGCCGACATTGTGACTCTCGACCGCGTCGTGTGCTGCTATCCTGACTTTCGTCGCCTGTTGAGGAGCGCGGCGGACCACAGCCGAGAGGCCCTGGCGTTTACCTATCCCCGTGAAACTTGGTTTATGCGCGTCGGATTAGGCATCATCAATTTCTTTCAGCGCCTCCGCAGGGACCCGTTCCGCGTGTTTCTGCATCCCGTTGAAGAGATGGATGCGCTGCTTCGAAAAGAAGGCCTGGAGCGGATCTCTCTCCGGCGGTTGTTTGTCTGGGAAATGGCTTTGTATAAACGGGTGGGAACATAATCAGGTTTTGTGGATTTTGGATGTTTCGCATTTCATCCCGCAGGTTTACTCAACAGAACCCGCGGGATTTCCTATTCTTGCCTCTTGACTCTGACACTGTGTCAGAGAGTATATTGGCGGCAACGTTGAGGTCATGAATGTTCAGAATTGGCGAGTTCTCGCGTTTGAGTCGTGTATCGGTGCGCATGCTGCGGCATTATGATCAGTTAGGACTGCTCAAGCCCTCCTATACGGATACATTCACCAATTACCGTTATTATTCGGCAGAGCAGCTGCCGCGCCTCAACCGCATCCTGGCGCTGCGCGACCTGGGTTTTTCCCTTGAGCAGATCGCGGATATGCTAGACGAGGAATTACCTTCCGAGCAGCTGCTGGGCATGCTCAGGCTCAAGCGAGCGGAGATCGAGCAGCAGATGCAGGCAGAGCAGCTCCGGCTGGCGCGGCTGGAAGCGCGCATCCAGCAGATGAACGGGAAGGAGGCGCAGCAAATGTATGACGTGATCGTGCGCGAGCTCGAGTCTCAGTTGGTGCTTTCCTGGCGAGAGGTGGTCCCGGACGATGACCGCATCCAGTACATGTTCGAAGAAGCGGAGACTTATATCGCCCCGTTCAACGCCCGCGCCGATAAGCCTCCCATGACCATCTATCACGACCAGGAGTATCGTGAGAACGATATCGATGCCGAGGTCATTCTCCCACTCAAGTTTGCCGTCGCGGGTAAGGAGTCGATGCAAGTAATCCAATTGCCCCGGGTCCGAGCAGCAGCATGCGTGGTCCATACGGGAGATTATGCGACCATTTATCAGGCATACAATTCGTTGCTGGGATGGATTGGAGCAAATGGATATCACATCGCTGGCCCTATTCGAGAAGTCTATTTGCGTTACACAGCCGATGGCCTGGGATTTGACTTGCCGCCCACGTATCTTGCCAAGGATCCGAACTCATACGTGACCGAACTTCAAGTACCTGTAGAGAAAGGATAGATAATCATGGCTCATTACTTTGTGAAGGCGCAATATCATAAAGAATTATTGGAAGAGCTGCGCAGACGTCTCGACAGTGGTGAGATCCACCAGATGCGTCCGTTTGGGACCGCACTGCAGTACAGTCTTGATCACGCCCGTCTCGATCCACAGGGCGATCGCTGGGCGGTGTGGGAAGAGGAGGATTATTGCCGCCCGCCGCTCGCGCAGGAGCGCGCCGCAGTACTGGATACCTATTTCACGAACCTGAGCGTCGAAAAGGTAAAGGAAGGCCAGGGATGGCGGCAGATCGACTCGCTGCCGCGGCTCTGGGAGAGATCTAATGGAGAATAAGATGAAATACAAGCGATTGGGCCCAAGCGGACTGCATGTTTCAGAACTGTGCCTTGGCACCATGACCTTTGGCGAGGACTGGGGTTGGGGTGCCTCCAGAGAAGAGAGCGCAAAGATCTTCGATGCCTTCGCGGAAGCCGGTGGAAATTTTATCGATACTGCCGGCAACTATACCAATGGCACGAGCGAGACGTTCATCGGCGAGTTTGTCAAACGTGAGCGCGATCGTTTTGTCCTGGCGACGAAATACACCCTGCGCGTGGGGAAGGGATCTGCCTCAGACCCCAACTGGGG
>DATHTH010000151.1:0-12984 GCA_035463495.1 Anaerolineales bacterium
AATTTTGAAAATAATCGTAACAATCAAAAGGAGAACCGTATTGGAAAAACTTTACTTCAACCCACAGGAACGTAATTGAGCAAGGACGACTTTCTTCTCACATATTCATTGGGTGTGAACCCCGAGAAGAACTTGAAATCATGGATCAAGTGCGCCTGGTCATAATATCCACTGTCCGCTGCAATCTGGCTCCAGCGGACCCGTGGGCTGTTCTCGATGATGCCGATCACTTTTTGAAAGCGCATGATCCGGATATATTGCTTCGGCGAGACCCCCACCTGCTGCCTGAACAGATCGATGAAATGCTTCTGCGAGTACCCGATTTGCTCGCTCAGCCGCTGAAGACAACCGCTGCCGGGATCACGGTTGATGCTCGACAGCGCATACTCCAGACACCGCGTTGGCGTGGAGTCATGGATCCCATCACCCGCCCTGTGAATAAGAAATTCTTCCACCAGTTGAAACATATACTCGATTGATGTGGAAGCTAACAATTGCTCTCTAAGGACATGAAAATCCAGCCCGAACACGCCGTCTGCTTCTACGACAGTATCCACTAGCTCACTCATCGGCAATGAATAACATGGGAACGCTTTCCCCTTTTTGAAGGCAACGATCAACATCCGGCTCTCCCTCCCGGATGGGATCGTGATCGGCTGCGTCCGGACTCCACTCACCCATGCGCGGCGACAGGTCTGGATTTCCCGCAAGGTCTCATTGTCATAGATGTATTGCGGGTTTTCGGTCAGGTCGACGATGAGCTCCGTGTTGCCGTCCGGCAGGAAGCGGTCGAGGCTATGGGTCGCGATCGCCCCATCGAAATAAACCAGGTGCTCAACGAACCTGTTCAGTGGGAATGCCGGTCGGTGGAGTTGAAAGATCATCTTGACTGGAGCGATCGCCGCGGAGAAGGATGCTTTGATTATAGAACATTGTTTCTAAAAATTCAATCACCCCCAAGTTGCAGAAGCGGACTGGCCCTCACTCCCCCTGACGGGCAAGCCGTGTCAGAAAGAGTTCATGGATTCCGCTATAGTGCGCCTGGTGTGCATCCATCGCGGCTGTTGGATATCCCTGGAGAAATTATCTATATCTCCTGCCGGTGCAGGAGAAAATGCAGTTGCTTTTCCAGGTCCCGGCGAGCTCGGATAGCAATCGGCGCAGCAAGATGGCGACGCAGTATTTCCTCGCGTTTGTTCCGGTTGTAATACTCACGGAACATTTCCAGGATGGAAATGGTTTCTCCAGTATATGGCTCGACGTTGACCACTTGACCGGCTTTGACAAGCCCCTCCTTGAGGACGCGGCAGTACAGACCCGGGCGTTCTGCCTGACGGAATCGCTTCACCCATTGCGGATCATCCATGCGCCTTGCAAAGGTGCTGCATGGGATGCGCGCCGCGGTCACCTGCAGAGTTATATCCCTGCTATGAAGATAATCGCCCACATTGAAACTGGCGCTTTCCAAATCCCGGATGGTAAGGTTTTCGCCGAACGTGCCTGGAGCGAGTCGCCGGCCCAACTCGCGCTCCCACCACTCGTAATCTCGCCCGCCATAGACATAGACTGCCTGGTCGGCCCCGCCGTGATGCTTTTTGCTGGCAATTACATCGCCCGCCATGCCGAGCTTCGTGACCCGCACCGCATCCTGTGCTGGATATTTAAATATCCCGGTCCGTTCGATGCGATCCTTGCGCGGCAGGATGCGCTCCTGCCCGAGATTGACGCTGATCAATTCCAAACTATATACCTCTATAGACTCTTAATAGCTCAACCTGTGCCTGCGGAGCAAACATCATGACGTTATCCCGCAGATGCTCGAGATGGGCAGACACTGCCTGCTCCCTGATCCCCGGCGGTGCGTACACGGTAAACACGACATTACGCGTCTCAGGCGTGATTTGCGTACGCCGGTCAGGGCCATACACAATACTCGAGACAACGCCCTCCTCATCGCGGATGAACATATCGCCTGCTTTGAGCGTCTGTTCCTCTCCACGCAGCAGTGTGTAACTCTCCGACCCCGTCGCGACATCCAGGGTGAGGGGCGGGCGCAGCACATCCAGGTCGTGACCCGCGGTCAGCAGCATATCCTGCATTTCTGCCATGAACATGGCTTCCACCAGCGCAGCCACGCTGGGGATGGATTTTCCCTTCAGCACAATCGATTCCAGCTGCAGTTGGATGTGATAGGTCTTTTTAAAGCGCCGATAATATTCATCGTATGCCTTGAGCACAGGGTGGCTGGCAATCGTGGCTCGATCCTGCCCGGAAAAATGAGTCCGCAAACTCTCCTCCAGCGCCTTTTTCCGGCTCTCAAGGAGCGGATGGTGGGAGGGATTGGCTACCGAACGCATCACGAGTAGACCTGCATGTGCATCCAAATAAGCGGACTTCCAGGCAGAGGCGATTTCCAACATGGTATGTTGGGTCAATGGTATCAGAGAATCAAATGAGCAGTGAACGCAGGTTCCCCACTGACCGTAGCTCGAACGTCAAAATATTCCGGTCACGGGGCCCCGAAATAAGGCTCCGCAATGATAAACAGACGGCCCCACGTAAGCTGACTTCCCTTTGAAATACAGGTCTGTAATATAACCTTACCCTCATTATGGTACAGCTCTGAAAATAACTCAGGAGCAGTCTTCAGGGCGCCGTCTTGCAAACTGATAAACCGACTCGAGGGACTCTCGGGCGCCAGTGCCTGATATTCCAGAATTTCAGTGACCACAAACGTAGAGATGGCACCATCGCCATACACCAGGTGGAATATTTGATTCTTCTCAAACAGCAAGAAGTGCTGACCCGCAAGATGATTGTGCGCCAGTAGTCCCGTGGACCCAAACCGGGAGGCAAGACCAAATTGAGTGACAATGTGATCCCTGGGAGAGACGAATCCATAGTCATCAGCCGGCTGTTGAATCACAGGGAAGGCAAATAGCTCCGGTACATACAGCCCCCGCAGTTGGTCAGCCTGGTCATTCCTTACCTGTTCCACAAATGTAGCCAGAGCCGGCAGGTTGTCAGAAGACGAAGTTGCCCTTAAGGCATACACCGTCTCCACCGGAATTAAGCTGCCCAGAAGGCTTACGATCAAGCCAACGACCAGAATCATACGAAGGGTGTTGAGCGCCATGTCCAGGCTCCCGGGCGCCCGTCGGATCGGTCTACGAAATGATAGATCATTTCGGCAGCATGGCTATCCTAGCCACGAAGAGTGGTCCTGGAGCCATGACTTTACGTCACCGCTTCTCGCCGGGCCTGCCCTGATAGAAGAAAGGTCTTGTCTTTGATTATAGAGAACTGGCTCGTAATCTGCCTCCAAATTGGGTTGTTTTGGATTTACAGGATTGTAAGAAGTTCTCCACGATTGTTTGCTGCCTGACTCAAAGCGCGACAAACGTCAAATAACCCCGAATGAATCCGTCCTGCCCGGGCGCAAAACACAGAAATTCATGAGTGTGCGCCGGGAGAATTATTTCAATTTCATTGCGATTTGACCAGCCTGGCTATTAAGCCCCCAGTTCAGACCTCTTTTGTCCAAAAATTTACCATGAATGCGTGTTGCCCGTAACTTCTATGCCTGAACTTGCGTCATGTCCTTGACATTACAAAATTGAAAGCCCGTATTATTGCACAGTCCTCTCCACTGCAGGCGTTCCGTAGGAAGACAATTCTCCAGGCGATGCCGATTGCAAGCACTGGGAGGGGAAGGAGTACCATCAATGAAGTATACAAAGAAGCCAGCTGTTTTCTCTGCCATCATTCTGTGTTCATTAATCGCAGCGCTGCTGCTCCCCTTCAGCGTCCTGGCAGATGATGCAACCCCCTCTCCTACAGAACCTCCGGTGGCACAACCCGCTACGGAGGAGCCTATCAGTGTTGAACTCACCCCAATAGCTCCGACCCTCACTGCCATGCCAGGGAGCAGCGAGCCCACTGCCACAGCGACCGTACCGGCAACAGCAACACCAGTCATTGAGGATCTTACGCCAGAGGAAGAAACAACTCCCGTTGACCTGACTGAGATCGTCCAGCAGCTGGACGATGCCGATCTGGTGTTACTGGATGAAAACGGTCAGAACATCCCGCTGGCGTCCAGCCAGGCAGCGGCAGCCCTGACGGCCCCGGACCCGATTGGTTGTCCACCGGGCGTCAAGCCCATTGCATGGGGCGGAACGGGGCTGGGATGTACAATTTCCTATACGTCCATTCAAGCTGCACTCGACGATCCCCTGGTGGTCGCCGGCTGGACGGTCTACGTGGAAGCCGGGGTGTATCACGAGAAGGTCGTCATTACAAAGGCAAACATCACCCTGATGGGAGACCCGGGTGATCCGCTTCTTGCCGGTCCGGGTCCGAACGCACCGGTTATTGACGGGTCCACCTGGGCTCCGGGCTCCGGGGATAGAGGGGTCACAATCAACGCCGAAGGAGTTTCGCTGATCGGTTTTGTCATCCAGAATTTCGACCTGGCGGTCTACCAGCCGGTGATCTCCGGTTCGAACACCATCAGTGTTCTCAACAATTCTATTCAAAACAACACAGATGGCATGAGGATCGATAAAGGAACAGGCTCTCCCGGCACTCTGATTAACTATAATATCTTCCGGGGAAATGCAGGTTATGACCTGGTGAATAATGACGGAGGCAACAATCAACAGTTCATCGATGCCCAAAACAATTACTGGGGCTGTCCGGAAGGCCCGGTAGTCCGCCACGTCCGGAGCGGGCAGGGGGGCGATACGCCGGCGGGAGAGGTGGTCTACTATCTTTGGTTGGGGTCAACAGCGCCCAACAAGCTCCGCCAGGTTAATTATCCTACCCAGTACGGAGATTGTGCTGTGCTGTATGGAAATGAGGCTTTTTATAACAACAACGGTCAGGGAGGCGCTTACACACCCTTCAAGTTCATCATCGGGACCTATGCTATCGGACCGGAGGTGACCAAGCATCCTACCAACACGCCTACCAATACTCCTACGAACACACCGACAAATACTGTTACCAACACGGCTACAAATACTCCGACGAACACTCCAACGAATACCCCTACGAGCACGCCTACAAACACACCCACCAATACTGCTACCAGTACATCGACCAACACGCCTTCCAGCACACCAACCAGCACGCCGACGAATACGCCGACCAACACGCCGACGAATACCTCAACGAATACGCCTACCCATACAGCGACAAACACAGCTACGAGCACGCCAACGAATACGCCCACAAATACCCCCATTAACCCGCCAACCCATACATCGACTGCGATACCGACAAACACTTCAAACCACACACCAACGAGTACTGGCATACCTACCAGCACACCGGTCAATCCTCCAACCGCCACGCAGACACCTGTCAGCCCGACGGCCACCAATGTTTCGGTAAATCCGCTCATCTCCTTTGCAGGGATCGTCCCCGTCACAGGCGGAGAGCTGCACGCCATTGCAGCGGGCATCGCCCATACCTGTGCGATCACACCGGAGGGTGGCGTGCAATGCTGGGGCAATAATGAATTTGGTCAGCTGGGAGATGCCAGCAATACGGGTAGGAACGTCCCGGTGAATGTCGTCGGTATTGGCAGCGGCCGGACGATCGTTGCCGGTGGCAATCACACCTGCCTGCTGAGCGGAGGCGACGTCTGGTGCTGGGGCCAGAACTCCCAGGGGCAGCTTGGAGATGGCTCCCGCACCGATCGCAGTACCCCGGTCAAGGTCCTCAGCGACGCGGTCGACATCACCGCAGGTCTGGAATATACCTGCGCCATTACCACACTGGGACAAGTGATGTGCTGGGGCGACAATGACCAGGGACAGTTGGCTGATGGGACCAGGACCGATCGCACTACGCCCGTGCTTGCCTCACTTATCAACGGCATCTCGAACCTGGACGCGGGCCAGACGAAATCCTGCGGATTAACCAGCAAAGGTCTGCTGCGTTGCTTGAGCAATGGCTTTCTACAGGAGATCGGCGGGATGATTCCCGCAACAGGCGGCCAACCCGGTGCGAGCCTCGATGTCGCCGTAAACCGCTTCGGTTCCTCGCTCGTCTCCTTGAGCGAGGACGGAATGCCTGTCACCTTCCAGGCTGGCAAGTTCACACCGATCGAGGCGGTGACAAACGCTGTAGATGCGGATAGCGGCTTCGGTCACGTCTGCAGCCTGCTCGTAAATGGCACGGTCGAGTGCTGGGGCTCCAATTACTATGGACAGCTCGGCAGGAACTCCAGAACCAGTAGCTCCGCGCCTCAGCCCGTGCTGAACGTCTCGAGTGCCTGGCAGCTGGCAGTGGGCAAATACCATGTCTGTGCGTTGATTCTTTCGGACACGCCTGGTCAGGACGATATCCAGTGCTGGGGCTTGAACGCCGATGGTCAACTGGGCAATGGATCGTATGTGAGCAGCATGGTGCCTGTGTTCGTAAAATAACGCAAGGCTATCCCTTCGAAGCTTGAACGAATAGCAAACCCCGTGGAGTGAAATCCACGGGGTTTGTTGCCCTACACAGCAGGCAATCTACCACCGACCAAAAAGGTTGATGAGGGAGTGCAGGATCACCGAACCATAGACGCGGCCGGTACGCCAACGCGGTAATCCAACGATCAAACCAATGATCAGGGTAGTTAAAAACCTCACCAGGAAGAAGCTGCCCCAGTCGAGGCCCGGGTTCACCGGAGCAACCTGAAGCAGATAGATATCCACATAGCCAAACTGCCAGCATCCAAACAGAAAGGATGTCGCCAGCCAGTGGATGAAACCGGAGCGCCTGGCTGGTAAAGCCTTTTCCAGCTGACCCCACACCCAGCCTCGAAACAACAACTCTTCGAAGATCGGAATCACGAGCGCAGCATTGATATTAATCGCGAGAAGATCAGGCTCGAGAAAATACGTGCCGAGCACCGATACAAACGTCACTGTTCCGACGAGAATGTATGCGATGAGCTCCCAACGAGGCACACCTCTCCAGCCGAGCCCGAGCTCTCCCGCTGAGGGACGGAAAAAAATAAGCAAGCCAATCCCGATAAACCCAAAGGCAACCACGTCCATATATGCCCAGAGTG
Source organism: Anaerolineales bacterium (assembly GCA_035463495.1). Taxonomy (GTDB): domain Bacteria; phylum Chloroflexota; class Anaerolineae; order Anaerolineales; family Villigracilaceae; genus Defluviilinea. Next base: position 7,070 of record DATHTH010000151.1, read on the forward strand.
GAGAGTCGGCAGCCGGGTGGAGGATCCGCCACAAGCCCATGTTGATAAGGCTGCGACCAATCTGAATCGCGAGCAACAGAAGCAGAAAACGAATGATTTGCTCTACATAGGTCTTTATGGGAATTCGAAGCGCCAAATCCATTTGAGACCATCCCCAGCGTGGATTTACTTCTATAATGGCGTAATGTAATCACAAATTATACACTTGTGTTCCGCTCGATGTAAAACCGTGGGGATTTCCCTGATATGCATGACTCTGGCACCCACCCTCGCATGCGAGACAAATGATGACAGTCCTTCCTTTAAGAAGGCTGCTACAACTGAAGCAATTTGCGTATTACCGTATCCCTGCGATAGGTATGGAAATGATCGTCGAAAGAAATGAGATCGCTCCGCCGATGACCGTCGCGACGAGAACGGTGGTGGCGACCGCCAGGATGCTGTTCCAATTCACGCTCGCGATCAGGAACCGTGTCGCCCGGGCTGCAAAGACGGCTAACAAAATCAGGACAACGCCCTGGCAGCCCAGCGAAATTCCCATCGCGGTAACTCCCTGCCGCTCGCTGACGCCATTGAGGGCAACCATTTGCAGGAGAAGCGAAACAACAGCAAGCAAAATGAGTAAAAGAACAGTCAGAATGACAGAAACGGTAGCGGGTGTCCTGGTGGGCATATTTTTCTCCGAAGTAGTCGTTGGGATGCTGGTACAAGTCCTTTACTTTGATGTTGGCGCGTGTAATCTGTAACGGATAAAACGTTCACCCCCGACCTCTACCTCCCCATCCGGTTTGAACCCGAGGCGCAGGATTCCCTTAATTCGCGTCCGCGTGGGCGGAAACAGGATAATGACCGACTCGAAGTGCATCTCCTCGAACGCCCGGCGGATAATCTCCTGATAGATCATCTTCCCATACCCCCAGAATTCCGGGTGCAGCACTAATCCCAGATCGGCATCGCTTCCTTCAGGCTGTAGACCGCCCCAGCCTGCAAAAATTCCATCGACGACAAACGCCCAGGGACCGTAGCCATGCTCCTGCCACATCCTTTCCTTGCCGGCGATCCATGCCCTGCAATCGTCTTCGTCAAACTTATCCGAGGTAAGCGGCATCTGCCGCCGCACCAGAGGGTTCGTGTTCAGGGCGATGTATTCAGCACAGTCGATTTCACTGAGGCGTTTGAATTCGAGTTCCATCATAACCTCTATATCATGAAAAACCCGGCCGCTTCGTTGAATTATACATGACGTACGTGCTCCACCTCCCCCTTCGTCCAGTTGCAAAATGGGAAAGTATCAGGTATACAGGTAGCCATGTACACGGCGATCTACGGGTGTACCTGTATCCATAACTGACCAACAAGGAGATAAATTTGCGTTACGGTGGCTGGTTCCAATACGTCCGCTCGGGCGACGAAAAACCAAAAGTAACCCGAGAGCTCTTATTAAGGGTCCTCTCCTATGCGCGCGGCTACTGGTGGCAGATCGGCGGCATGCTGGTGACAATTTTACTGACAACCGGTCTCTCCCTGCTCACACCGCTCATCTTTCGTAATATGATCGACGTGGTGATCCCTGCCCGGGACACGCAGCGGCTTTTCCTGCTCGCCGCGGCGCTTTTGCTTATCCCCGCATTGACGGGCATCATCAACGTTTTTCAGAGGCGGTTGAATGCCACGGTCGGCGAGGGCGTCATCTACGATCTGCGCTCGACCCTCTTCGCCCGGCTGCAGCGCATGTCCCTGCGCTTCTTCACCAATACCAAGGCCGGGGAATTGATGTCGCGCCTCAACAACGACGTGGTCGGAGCGCAGAACGCCATTAGCAACACGATTGTCAACATTGTCACCAACCTGATCGAGGCGATTGCTCTGATTGCAGTCATGCTCACCCTTGAGTGGCGGCTGACCCTGGTGAGTGTGCTCATCCTGCCCCTGTTCATCCTTGCGGCGCGCAAACTGGGCGTGGTCCTGCGTGATATCGCCCGCCAGGCGATGGAGATGAATGCGCAGATGAACGCTCACATGAATGAGACCCTCAATATCGGAGGGGCGCTGCTCGTCAAGCTGTTCGGTCGGTCGCTGGAAGAGGAAAAGCGTTTCCGGGAACGCGCCGCCAACGTGCGTGATATTGGCATCCGGCGGGCGGTGGTCGGCTCGACGTTTTTCGTCATCTTCGGGCTGGTCAGCGCCATCGGCACAGCGCTGGTCTACGGGCTGGGTGGATACTTTGTCATCACGGACGTCTTTACTGTTGGAACCATCGTTGCATTCGGCTCGTACCTCGGCTCGCTGTATGGCGCCTTACAGGGTCTGGCTGGCGCTCCTGTGGAGTTCTCCACCTCAATGGTCAGCTTCGAGCGCGTCTTCGAGGTGATCGACCTCCCACAGGATATCCTCGAAAAGGAGAATGCAGCTGTCTTGCAGGATGTGAAGGGCGAGCTCGAATTCGATAACGTTACGTTCAACTATCGTGTGGATGAATCCATCCTGCTCAAAGAGGTCAAGCGCTACGGGCGTCATGAGGATGTGGCGGCGGTCCTTTCATTATCAAAACCAGCCACAGAAGACGGACAAAAGCCAAAACCCAAGAGTGACAACGGTCAAAGCGGCGGGGAAGCCGAGATCCATGAAACGTCTCAGGCTCGCGAGATCGCCCTGGAGGGAGTTTCGTTTACCGCGCGCCCGGGTCAGCTCGTGGCGCTGGTCGGTCCCTCTGGCGCGGGCAAGACGACGATGACCTATCTCATCCCGCGTCTCTACGACCCAACAGCAGGGGTCATACGCATCGACGGGCATGACCTGCGTAACGTGACGCTCGACTCCCTTTCGTCCGCGATCGGCATGGTGACGCAGGAGACCTATCTTTTCCACGACACCATCCGGACCAACCTGACCTACGCTAGAATCGATGCCACCCAGGCGGAGATCGAGGCGGCGGCGCGCGCAGCGAATATCCACAGCTTCATCACGGACCTGTCCGACGGCTATGACACGATCGTTGGCGAGCGCGGTTACCGTTTGAGCGGCGGGGAGAAACAGCGCATTGCGCTGGCGCGCGTCATTCTCAAAGACCCGAGAATCCTGGTGCTGGACGAAGCCACCAGCCACCTCGATAGCGAATCCGAAGCGCTGATCCAGGAGGCGCTCAAGCGTGTCATGGCGGGCAGGACGAGCATCGTCATCGCCCATCGACTGAGCACTATCCTCGCGGCAGATCAGATTTTAGTAATGGATCGAGGCAGGATCGTAGAGCGAGGGACTCATAATGAGCTGATTGCTCTGAATGGGTTGTATGCTCAGCTGTATGAAACGCAGTTTAAGAGGGAGAGGGTGTAAGAGCATTCTGTCTTTGCGAGGAACGGAGTGACGACACCGGCACTTGCACCCGGTGCAAGTGAGCAATCTCCTGTACGATGAGCAAAACTGTGCTATCAATTCCTACTGCTCGCTCCGTGCATGACGAAGAATCTGAGGAATGAAAGCTATCTACTATCTCTTGCTTGCTCCCATAACTGGCGGGTTAGCTGGATCTGCCCGAGATGAAGGGCCGTATGTTCGAGGGCGTGGAGTAACGCCCATGCCACCGAATACGTGTGCCCATCCCTGGACGAAACGCGTGGAGCCTCCAGATCGCCAGTATTGAAATTGCCCAATATATTGCGCGTATATTCGAGATTGTCTGCCAGGCGTTTTTTCAGGATATCCATCTCCACACCCCGGACCTGGAACTCCGCGTCCCGGTCGCGTTCCTTGGGGTCCTGCGCGGCCACATCCCCGATCCAGTATCGCTCAGCGCCGGTCAGATGGAAGATCAGCACGCTGATCGAGTTCATATCCGGACCCGGTGTCCAATCCAGCGCGGCGGAGGGCAATCCCTTGAGCGCCTCGAGGATCTCGTTGCGGTTATCCTGCATCACACTCAAATAGTCTGTAAAAAATGTCTGCATGGCTCCTCCGACCTTTCATGCCTTCAAGATATCGACTGATTCAATCAACCCTCAAATCTTTTCTTCGCCTGCTCGATAAATTGCTGAAATCTCTCACTGCCCGGAGGCTGGTGGATCTGCCAGTCCACAGGATCAATCATCGGTCGGACCGCAGCAGCCAGCTCCCAGAATTCCAGGTTCCGAAGCGCGCGTCGCGTCTTGGACATATACGTTCGTATAAATTCGTCCCCGGCTTCGGGCAATCCCATCAATGCCATATTCATGGCGGCATACCCAACGTCTACGGCGGGATCGCCATAGGCAGCCTCTTCCCAATCAATAACGGCAGAGATCTCATTCCTGTGCCACAGAATGTTGCCGGACCAGTAATCGATGTGCAGAAGCACGGGTGGAACGCGCTCGACCTTTGGCAACTGCTCCTGGAGAAACGACCATAATTCCGCGCCGCCAGGATATGCCTGCATGTACGGGGGCGGGTTCTCAGAGTTTAGGAACCAGGTCGCCTCCTGATTGCCCCTGAGCAGGAATTTCTGCTCCTCTTCACCGCAAGGGATGGAATGGATCTCTACGAGCGTAGCAGCCAGCTTGCGCGCCCAGTTCAAGGGATCGTTGGGAGCATCCAACATGAGACGACCCTCTACGAAGCCCACCACGATCCCCGGCAAGCCGAGGACATCTCCAGTTACATCCAAAAGCAGCGGCTCTGGCGCGGGGACCCTGTGCCGGTTCAGTAATTCGAATGTCTTGAACTCGCGCCGGGCCTTCTCGCCGCGGTCATAATTGCCAAACACTTTATATCGGCGCACAACCGCTCGATAGAGATGCCCATCTTTGGGCTGCGCCGTAGTAAGCACGTGGGTAAAATTGGAAAAACTTCCCTCCGCGAGGTTAATAGAGACCAGCTCACTCCCTGGCGCCAGGCGAACTAAAAGGGAACGGGCCCGCGCCTCAGGAAATGTAGTGCCGTTCTCATCCATAGGCCTGCTTGATCAGCCACCTCTCCAGTTCGGGGATGTTCTCATTCAACCGCGCACCCGCCACAACCGGCAGCCAGCGTCGATATTCCACCTCTCCGCCGGGCCGCAGGCGGAAGTAATGCCCCAGATAGGCAGCATGAAAGAGGCGTACGATAATCTTCAATACGAGATTGGAGATCTGCGAGCTTGACGCTGCCCCGAGGAGAATGATGCTCGTCCGCGCCACATCTGCCAGCGGGTTGCCTCGCGTCGCATCGATCCAATCGATGACGGTGGCATTGTCCCCAGCCAGCAGCACGTTGGCGAAGTGAAAATCGCCATGGCAAACCCGGTCGCCCTCAGGCAGCGCTTCCAGTGTGCCTATCAGCTTTGTCTTGAGAGCCACAGGCAACGCGTCTGCATTCTTGAGCTTCTTTTGAAGTTTCTTTCGCTGTGCGGGAACATCCGCATTGAAGGCACAGCCATGCATCTGCGCGTGCAGCCCCGCAAGCATTTTGCCAAACTGCATCACTTTCCATGGCTGGCGCCGGAACTTTTCCAGCATAGACTCGCCGGGCACGCGCTCGTAAATTAAGCCCGTGCGCCCATGAAGCTGAACAATATCTCCAACGGCAGGTGACTTTACCCCGCTGGCATGCACGGCGCTGGCAATCCTGTGCTCATACTCAATATCTTCGGTCTCGAACCAGCTCTGAAAAAGCTTGAGGATATGCCCGTCGTCCCAATCATAGACATCGGCAGTCCGTCCGCGAGCAACCGGTTGATCCAGCAGGATTTCTTTCATAGACGCATTATAGATCATCCAATCCCCTTGACCCGATGTGACTATCCAGCTCCACTGGAGCCGCCACCGGACGCTCCTGCACCTCCAGCCCCGCCACCGCCGGCGCCGGTTGAATCCGATGCAGACATCATGGCAACAATAGCGCCAAAGTTACTACTGCTCCCCGGCATGACGTGAAACCAGACCGGTAATGGGGCCCCGCCCAGGCTC
>DATHTH010000152.1:0-5026 GCA_035463495.1 Anaerolineales bacterium
AGGTCACGCGTCGTTTGCGATAACAAAACTTGCCCGCCGTGCCCCGCATCGCCAATCCGCGCGGCGCGATGCACGTCCATGCCGACATAGCCCGTGGAAGCAATGAGTGGCTCCCCCGTGTGCAAGCCCATCCGCACGCGCAGAGGTTCGTTGAGAGGCCAGGGGTAGCTTGCCAGCGCACGCTGCGCCTCGCCGGCGCACTGAATGGCATCGAGCGCACGCGCGAACGTAACAAAGAACGAATCGCCCTGGGTATCCATTTCACTGCCGTTCCACTTTTGGATTGCATGGCGCAAAATCCGGTGATGTTCGGCCAGGAAGGTGGCATATTTTTCGCCCAGTTTCTCGAGTAGCCTCGTGGACCCTTCGATATCGGTAAAGAGAAAGGTAACCGTCCCGGACGGTTGCGTGAGAATGCGCCGCGGCGACCTGGCCCCTTTCAGCAAGCCGCTATACAAAGAATGAGTTTCTGCCGAAGGATCCACCCCGAAGCGGTCGCGCAAGTCATCCACACAGCGTTGGTAGGTGGCGCTGACTTTTGCCATGTCCCCCCGCGCGCTATAGGAAAGCATCAAAGCGCGATATGCCGGCTCGGGAGCGCTGCTGAGAGCCAGCCAGCGCTCGCACTGCTCCTGCACGGTGATCCAGCGTTCCGCCTCCACCAGCTTCTCAACCAGCTGCTCCATTTTGGCTTCGAAAATACTCTGGATCCGTTCGCGCTCCAGGACGACCCAATCGTCATAGAAACCAGGCAAGAGCTCGCCTTGATACAGGGAAAGGCTGGACGTGAGCGAAGCAGGGTCAAGCTCAGGCCGCTCCAGGATGGCAACATCCAGCCAGTAGTCCGCATGGCGGTTGAAGGTGAGGGTGATTTCGTCGGCGAGGAGATAGTCCGCCGTAGCCGACCCTTGCGCCGAGATCGCTTTCCGGATACGCCACAATTCGTGCCTTAAATTCTTACGTGCGGTTTCATCGGATGTATCGGGCCAAAGGATACCGGCTAATTTCTCGCGACGATGCGCTGTCCCCGCCGTGATTGCCAGATAAGCCAGAAGGGATTGACCTGCCCGTGACGGAATCGCAACACGCTTTCCATCCAGGCGGATGTCAAATTGGCCAAGAAGTCGAATCTGGAGCATGTTTCCTCCTATGGAACTCTATTGCCCAGGGCGACAGCCAACGATGGCGACGAGTATATCACTTCCATACGAGGCAATGTACCAAGTAGGCGTCTATTTAGCGTCTCCAGATTTCTGTGCTGCAAAGGCGGTGCCCTGCAAAAATTCTCATCAAAATAGACGCTGCATCGACGCGCGGATGTCATGATGTTGACAAAGAACGATGGTATCAACCAAAGGAGAAAACTATGATATCCCTCAACCGTTGGACGAAGACTTTGAGAATCTTCTTCGTGATTGCCGTGCTGGCAACGACAGTCGCCGGTCCGGCGATGCGGGCACGCGCCGATTCGGCAGGACCTGAGGCGGTCATCACGTGGAATGCGATCGCCGTCCGTACGATCCTGGCGCCGCCCACCCCGCAGTCACCGCCTGCATCCTTTGTGTATGCATCCTTTACACAGGCGGCTGTCTTCAATGCGCTCGTGGCAATCGAAGGAGGCTACCAACCCTATAAGTCGGATCTGGAGCCCAACCCTGAAGCCTCGATTGATGCAGCGGTTGCAACCGCTGCTCATCATGTCCTGCTCCACTACTTCCCATCCCAGCAAGCCGCGCTGGAAGCAGATTACGCGGCATCGCTGTCTGCCATCCCCGATGGGCCGGCAGAAACTGCAGGAATTGACGTGGGCGCTCAGGCAGCCGCGGAGCTCATCGCCCTCCGCCAGGGCGACGGGCTGGGAGCGAATATCGGTTTTACGATGCCCACACCGGGTCCGGGTGTCTGGCAATTGCCAACCGGTGTGAATCCGCTGGTGCCCTGGATGTCGAAACTGCGACCTTTCATGTTGAACAGCCCGGACCAGTTCCGTCCGGGACCACCGCCCGATCTCAACAGCCCGGAATGGGCCCGGCAATATAATGAGGTGCTGGCGTACGGGCGTGCGGACAGCAACGTAAGAACTGCAGAGCAGACCCAGATTGCACGATTTTGGTCCTCGGTCCCGCTGATCCAGTACAACGTTGCTTACCAACAGATTTCTAGTGCAAGAGGGCTGACGGCCCTGGAAGCCGCTCGATTAATGGCGATGGGAAACATGGTTGGCGCTGATGCGCTCATCGGCTGCTTCGATGCCAAGTATCACTACCTGTTCTGGAGACCTGTATTCGCGATTGCGCAGGGCGGTACGGATGGCAATCCGCATACATCGCCTGATCCCACATTTTCTCCATTGCTGGGCGTCCCGGCACATCCCGAGTACCCCTCAGCGCACAGCTGCGTAACATCTGCCCAGGCTGAAGTGTTCGCGAAATTCCTGGGAACGCAACATATTGGAGTCACAATTCCGAGCACCGTAACGGGTATTCCGGCGCAATATTATGCCAGAGCCAATGACCTGACACAGGAAATCATCAACGCACGTGTCTGGGCTGGCCTCCACTATCGTGTTTCGGATGTGACGGGCGCCGACCTGGGACGTAAGGTTGCCCATTGGACGCTCAAGCGTTATTTCCTGCCGGGGAATTGATCCTTGCGGTCTGAGGCGCCAAGCATTGAGGAGGGGACTGGTTCAGTAGAATGCGTCCCCTCCGGGGGAGCAAAGAACAAGCGATGCTAGTTGGCCAGGTACTCAACACTTTTAAGGGTCGGCCGGACATTGCTCCACATGCAGATACTTTTGACATTCTGCTGTAGTCAGGGAACGTGTCACGCGGGTCTTCGCCAATGCCAGCAATTCATTGATGTTCAGGAGAATCTCGCGGATGAGTCCATCGTTACTGGCAACTAAGAGACGAGAGCCACCGTCTGAGGGGCTGAAAGCGACACCATATACGCCACCCGCACTCCCTGGCAGCGTGAGTAATTCCTGACCTGTTTCCACATCCCATATCTTAGCGGTATTATCGCCACTGCCTGTGGCAAGGAATTTTCCGTCGGGGCTAAAAGCTACAGGCCTGAGCTCTGCAACATGGCCGATCAAGGTGGTCAACTCTATACCAGTCGCTGCGTCCCAGATCTTTGACGTCGTATCGCCACTCACTGTGGCGAGTTTCCTCCCATCAGGGCTGTAAGCGATATCGACAACCCCTGAAGTATGACCAGACAATGTGAATAGTAGTTCGCCCGTTTTCACATCCCAGATCTTTGCAGTGCCGTCTGTACTTGCCGTTGCAAGTTGCATTCCATCTGGACTGAACACAACCCCTGGAACAATCCCCTCATGACCGGCGATCTTGATCAGTTCTGTGCCGGTAGCTGCATCCCAGACTCGGGCCGTATTGTCGAAGCTGCCCGTCGCAATGAGAGTTCCATCTGGGCTGAAGCTAAGGTCGCGCACGGCCGCCTCGTGTCCAGAAAGCGTGAGCAACTTCTGACTGCTGGCGGCATCCCAAATGATCGCAGTGGCATCAAAGCTGCCTGTCGCGAAGCGCTTACCATCCGGGCTGAAGGCTATATTCATGACCTCCTCGTCGTGGCCGGTCAACCTCAGCCGCGGCTCGCCGGTTATAGCATTCCAGATCGTTGCCGTGCCGTCCCCTCCATTGGAGACGAACTCCTTCCCATTGGGACTGTATACAACTCGCGTCCCGTAGACGGCCCCAGGTCCCGAAACTGTTACTGTTTCTTCACCCGGCGAGAGACTCCATATTCTGACTGTCCCGTCAAGGCTTGTGCTCGCCAGGCGTTTTCCGTCCGGGCTGAACGCTAGCCCGGCGATCCAGTCTGTGTGACCGATCAGTGTGAGTCCCTCCTGACCTGTTGTGGCGTCCCACAGCTTTACTGCATTCCCGCTCGATACGCCAAAACTGAGGGCGGCCAAATGATTTCCATCCGGGCTAAAGATTCCGAAGCTACCATCCGGGATGGTGAGTACTGCCTGGTTCTCCTCAAGAGAAAAGAGCTCAGCCGGGTCGGGCGTATACATCCACACTTGCAGCCCATTAAGCGTGGAGGCGGCAACCTGTGTTCTATCCGGGCTGAAGCTGACTTTGTAAACCGCAAAATCCGGAATGCTCCGCAGCAATTCGCCAGTCTCCACTTCCCAAATGATCAACACGCCATCCTCGCTGGAGCTCAGAAGCAGCTTCCGATCCGGGCTGAATGCCAGACCTCCCACTTCCGCAGCGTGACCTTCCAGAACGCGAAGTAGATCACCACTGCTAACATCCCAGATCCGCACGGTGGTATCCACGCTGCCGGTGGCGAGATAAGTCCCGTCCAGGCTGAAGGTAACCGAGATTACATCCTGCTGGTGTCCGGAGAGAGTCCTGAGGAGTTTCCCTGAAACCGGATCATACACTTTTAGTTGGTCGCTGTCACATGCGGCCAGGAGTTTCCCATCCGGACTGTAGGCAATCCGCTGCTCTGTGAACAGATCGGTGGGTTGGGTCGAGCCAGGGAGGCGCATGAGTTCCTGACCCGTGTTCGCGTCCCAAACGATCGTGGTTCCGTCATCTCCAATGCTGGCGAGCTGTTTTCCATCCGGGCTGAACGCTGCGGAATAAACTTTTGTCTCATGACCTCTGAGAGTCATCCGTATGGGAGATGCAAAGATCGAATTGTGCAGGGCCTCTACCGATTCAGGAAGTACCGCCCCATCGGCTTCCCTTGTCGTCGAGACAGATTCTAATGCCAGCAAGAGACTACGTTCAGGATCTACACCCAAGTTGTTGAGAGATGCGGCTGCCAGCTCTCGCGCCGTGGCCAGACGCCGATCATTCTGGGCCCTGACCGCAGTTTCACGCGCTCGCGAACCAAAGTATAAAGCGGTGAAGGCCATCAGGAGAGCCATGATGAAGGCGCCCGTCAGATACACGGCGCGCTTGCTCATCTGCCTCGCAAAATTCGTCTGTGCCTCTGCCCGTTGTTTTTCAGACTCAGCCAGCTTTTGTGCCGCCTCCAGCTC
>DATHTH010000153.1:0-9303 GCA_035463495.1 Anaerolineales bacterium
GACGGCGGCTGCGCCCAGGCTGGCAAAGATACGGCTCAAGCCTGCGCCGGGAGAGACTGCCACGACCGCGATCTGCCCGGGCTCCACGCTGGTAAAGGGGACGTGGCTGGCTTTGTTCTTCTGGATGTCGTCCATTTGCGCCAGCAGGTTTTCCATGGCGACTTTTGTGATGGTGCCGATGCCCATGATGTAATCGATCGGCTCGTAGCGCTTCTCGAGCGGCACGTGGATGTGCATGCGGTACATCCCTTCGCCCTCGCCCACCTGGATGGACGTGCCCATCTCCTCCAGCCGTCCATAAAACCTTTGCAGATCGAACTCGCTGGAGGGCAGAAAGTCCACCACCACCTCATAGTCCTGGCCCTCCTCCACCTGCCCCATGGCGTCCTGAAGGTTCATGGCGGAGATCGGCTGTACGCTCATGGTCGGCGTCTCGAGCGATTCGCCGTAGACGTGACGCAACATCCCCTCCAGGATGAAGAACAATCCCTTGCCGCCCGAATCGACAACCCCCGCCTGCTTGAGAACCGGTAGCAGCTCGGGGGTCTTCTGGACGGCCTCGTCCGCGGCGCGCACCGCGATCTCGAGGATCTCAATCGGGTCCTGCGTCGACTGCACGGCAGCTTCCGTTGCCGCAGCCACTTCCCGGGCGACGGTCAGGATCGTGCCTTCCACCGGGCGGACCACGCCTTTATATGCCGTATCGCGCGCTTCGCCGAACGCCTTCGCCAGGGCGGTGCCATCCAGATGATCTCTCCCGTGGACGCTGCGGGCAAAGCCGCGCCACAACTGCGAGAGGATCACGCCCGAGTTGCCGCGCGCCCCCATCAGGGCTCCCTTCGATACCGCTCCTGCCATGTCGCTCAGGCTGCGATGACCGAGGTCTTTGATCTCGTTCCAGGCGGACTGCATGGTCAGCACCATGTTCGTGCCCGTATCCCCATCGGGCACCGGGAAGACGTTTAAGGCGTTGACCGTCTGCTGGTTAGTGCGCAGCCAGGTGAGTCCTGCTTCGACGAGGCGCTTCATGGACTGGCCGTTGATCGGTTGTCTGCGGAGTTTCTCTACACGTGCGGTATCGACTGCCATGATTCCTTCTGCTCCTAGTCGGGATTGCTGACGCGTAGACCTGCGACATGGACATTGACGGTGTTGACCGGCATGCCCAGGGCTTTCTCGACCTGGAAACGCACGGTGTTTGTCACGCTCTCCGCCACCGAGTTGATGCGCGTGCCGTACTCCACGATGATGTGGATCTCGATGTCGATGTGCTCGCCGTTGTACTTCACCGCCACCCCGCGTGAAGGCTCACGGGTGATCGATTTCACAATGCCGTCGGCAAGGTTCATCGGCGCCAGCCCCACCACGCCGTAGGATTCGAGCGTGGCATAATAGGCAATCGTCGCGATCGCGTTCGGGGAGATATGGATCCCGCCCAGAGATGTGGTTTCTTCGCCCATGGATTCCTCTCGTAGCCCCTATTTTACCGCTTGTCCCATGAATTGATGGATTTCTGGGAATATTCTGCAATCCAGTGCGATCGGACAGGCAAGTATATGTACCGGCAACACGCAAAGGATCGCGTTCTCAACTACAGCAACACAGCTTAATCCCCGGAACATTCATGGTGACATGCACCCTGTCTTGAGAAAGGCGGGGATGTATGGTAAAATGCCCTGCCCTCGGAAAGGGCGATGGAATTGCAACTGGAATTATAGCAAGAAAGGATGTCCCAAGAAAATGGCTAAGTGCGCAAACTGTGGTAAATCCACCACCTTCGGTCACAACCGCTCATTCTCCCAGCGCGCCACCAACCGCACGTTCAAACCGAACCTGCAGAAGACGCTCGTGATGGAGAAGGGTCGCCCGGTGCACAAGATCCTGTGCGCCAAGTGCATCAAGACCCTCAGCAAGACCACTGCGTAAGGTGCAGTAAATACGCAACAAACGTCACGACCCGCCCGGGTCGTGATTTTTGTTTAAGTCAGTCCCTGTCAGGCCTGCACTGGCCCGACAGGGCGGTGCCAGTGTTGCGAGCCGTAGGCGAAGCAATCTCCCGTATAATCCAATCCCTCGCATGTCCCGCACTCTGCTTTTATTTCTCTTCCTCCTCACTGCTTGCGCCCCTGCATCGCTTCCATCCGCCTCCGTGCAGATGCCGGAGCTCGACCGCCTGAACGAGCAGATTCCCTCCGGCTTCCGCCTCGCGGATGGCTCCCTGCGCCTGAGCTTCCCGCGGGACTTCGGCGCGCACGAGGATTTCCGGGCGGAGTGGTGGTACTACACCGGCAACCTCGAGACGCCCGAGGGGCGCCACTTCGGCTTCGAGCTGACGATCTTTCGCGTCGGATTGCTGCCGCCGACCGTCGAGCTGCCTGAGGACTCGGAGTGGTTCAGCCGCAGCCTGTACTTTGCTCATTTTGCCCTCAGCGATATCCAGACGGGGCGCTTCCATGCCTTCGAGCGCTACTCCCGTCCGGGTCCAGGCCTGGCAGGCGCACAGCCGGATCCATACCGCGTCTGGATTGAGGACTGGAGCGTCACGGGGAGCGAGCCGGGCGTTTATTCCCTGCAAGCCGCGCAGGATGACATCGCCCTGGACCTTACCCTGACAGATGAGATGGGTGTCGTGCTGCACGGGGAGAATGGCTACAGCCGCAAAGGCGAGAGCGCCAGCAACGCTTCCTATTATTACAGCCAGCCGCGGCTGCGAGCGGAGGGCGCTGTGCAGGTGGATGGCGCCCGGCACACGGTCAGCGGTCTGGCGTGGAAGGACCACGAGTTCAGCACAAGCGCCCTGGACGAAAACCAGACCGGCTGGGACTGGTTCTCACTGCAATTCGAAAGCGGCGAAGCGCTTATGCTCTTCCAGCTGCGCGAGCGCGGCGGGGGCATCTCCCCTGCTTCCAGCGGGACGTTCATCGCAGAGGATGGCACGCCGAAGACTGTAGGCCGGGAGGGCTTTGACATCGTCGTGCTGGACCAATGGCGCAGCCCGCACACCGGCGGGGTCTATCCCGCTGCCTGGCAGGTGGGTTTGAGACAGCCGGACTGCGTTCTGGATATCGCCCCATGGATGGCGGACCAGGAGATCCACTTCCCGGCGGTTACGTACTGGGAGGGCGCCGTGCGCTTCGAGGGCACGTGTAATGGACAGCCCGCGCGTGGGAATGGCTACGTGGAATTGACCGGTTACGCCGGTAACCTGCCGCTGCCGTAGAACGGGCATGTATCCGGATATACAGGTAATCCTGATGTTATACTCGAGCCGGTTTGCGAGCCGTTCTTTGAGCGGCGTTTTATTTTTCGATACAGCCAGGAGGTCGTTTTGAAGACATTTCCTTATAAGGTTCTTGCAGCAATCCTTCTTCTCGGCTGCGCGGCGTGCAGCAACCTGCCGGGGATGCAGAGTTCGCCGGTTTCCGGAGGCGACTCGCTTTGCAGCAACGAATACTACCCGGTGGCAGAAGGGAACACCTGGGATTATCGCATTACCGTCCACAAGCCGGAGGTTCCAGATACGCTTCTCTTTCAGCGCACCGAGATCGTAGAGATTATGGCAGACGGGTTCACGGTCTATCCCAATATCTCGCGAACCGGCGAGTTCGAGACGGTGCCGGAGTCTTCCCGCCAGTACGTGAGATGGGAATGTCATCCGGAAGGGCTGTTCCTGCCGGGCAGCGGCAGGGAGGGTATTACCGTTGCAAAAACCATGGAGCCCGGCTCCACCTGGAAAACAACCGAACCGGGCAGCGACTACGAGATCGTCTACACGGTGGAGGGGATGGAGCAGGTAGAGGTGCCCGCCGGCACGTTCGAAGCACTCAAAGTTCAGGTAGATGATGGCGGTGAGGGTCAGAGTATTTTCAAATGGTACGCCCCGGGCGTGGGTGTGGTGCGTGAATATGCCGAGTTCGAAGGGCTCGACACCTGGACGCTGATCGAGCTCCTGGCGCATGGCAATTGACAAGAATCTTTCTGCACAGGGAGCCCAGTTAGTAGACACGGCTCGGACTGCCTCAGTCCGAGCCGTATTACACAAGGCTCTTATTCTTTCCCTAAACCTTGCGCGATATCACAAGGAAACTGAAACGAAGAAATCATACGTGGCTGCTTGACCTGGAACAGGTGTTCTACTATAATTTTCACATGGCTGATCCGCGTAAGAAAAAATCTTCACGGAAGGGCCCACAGCAGACAAACCGATACTTCCACGTCCTGGTCCCCCCCTTACGACTTGTCAACCGAAGAAACCAAGCCACCCAGGCGAAACATACTTCAAAGGTGAAAGATTCTCTGACTGGTGGCCGCCGCTCCACAGATAAAGAGGTTTTTGAGCTTTATGACCGCTGGCTGTCTCTTTCTGTACGTGAGAGACAGGTCACGTATTTTACCTGCATGGGATATAAAAACGAGCAGATCGCTTTCCAGATGGGAGTTTCGGTGGGGACCGTCAAATCCTATCTCCAGCATGTATTCTTCAAAGTCGGTGTTCGCAGCAAGACCGAGCTGCGCCTGAAATTCTACAATTTCGATTTCGAGCGCAATCCTCCCTAGCAGCAGGTCTGTATTTTCATTCCCCCCAATATCTGCTGCTACCGCACGACTACTCCCGAACGGATGCTTTCCGGCGGGAGTTTTTGTTTTTGGGAAGGCAGGCTATCCTACGGGCATGGATGATATCGTCAGGCTCGCAGAAAAGATTACAGAAGCTCCGCGACGCGGTCTTGTGCTGATCCTCACCGCGGACTCAGCCCGCCAAAGCAAAACGAGCTTCATTGCCGGTTTGATATTGAAAGGTCCGCTTTTTGTTATTTCCGGGGATGAGTGGCTTCCGGCGTACGAGCTGCCGCGCATCATTCGGAGGCAGACCACCGCCGTCAAAGAGATTATGAACCAGCTATATACAGTCCGGGCATCCTCCTGTTACCGTCTGTTTGATTCTCTCGCAAGCCTCCCTTCGAAAGGCGAGCCTGTCCTGGTGATGGAGCTCCTGCACACGTTCTATGATACGGATATTCCTCTACGGACGCGGCTTTTCCGATTGAGAGAATGCTGCCGGGAGCTCGCGCGCCTGGCTATCCATCGTCCGGTCATTGTGATGACCCGGGCGGGCGAAGGCGAGGATTATGAGAAATTCCTCCCCGCCATCTGTCCGATTGCAGACCGGTTGTTGACCCTTGCACCCGAATTCGAGCCCGTCCATCAGCCGGTCCTCTTCTAGCCTCCATGGGTCGGACCCTCCCCTCCACTACACAGCTCGCTTTCGACCTGGTCGCGGAACTGAAGCCGTTCTACGGTACTCTGCGTCGCAGCGACCAGATCATCCTGGATACTTTCTTCGAGGCGCTTCTGCAGCACCGCGCTGCCCTGAGCAACGCAGCAAACCTGCTGCCGCTGGAAATAATGCCATTGATCGTCCTGCTGGAAGAACGGAAGAGAACCGATCAAATGCTCATCGAGCTCTATAGTCAGATTGAAGATCTGGAAAAGGGACTTATATATTCACTACCTCCCGAAGAAGACTGGAGGGATGAAGCTTGAAGGAATATACCGGCTGGCTGTTCGATCTGTATGCTCAAAAGAACGGCGTGGTTGTATGGCTGATCGGGGAGGATCACAAGCCGCGCTCTTTTACACAACCCTTCTCCATTACATTTTATGCCGGCGGTCCGTTTCACCGTCTCCGTCAGTTGTGGAAATATTTGCGCGGGAGAGCTGTCCACCTCAGGCGCACGCAGCGCCGAGATCTGTACGAGGGGATCAAAGATGTACTCGAAGTCAACGTACAGAGTCCAGATTCCTTTCATGAATTATTTGAGGAAATCCACCTGCGTTTCCCTGACCTGTTTTACTACGATATTGATATTCCGCTTATTCTGCGTTATGCCGCCAGATATGGTGTCTTTCCCCTGGGGCGTTGCACGATAAAGGTAAAGCAGGGCTGGGTTATCTCGAGCATCAGCTCACTTGATACGCCCAGGGAGCTGGATCCGAAGCTGCCCGATCTGCGGGTGCTGGAAATCAAGCCGGATGTGGATCCATCTCACAGCATGCCGGGTCATCTAGCAGTGCACTTCGATCGTTTCAAGTATTGTTTGTCCTTAAGCAATCCTCGTATGTTGCTTTCCTCTTTAAATGCCGTGCTGCTGCAATACAACCCGGATGTGATCCTCACCAGCTACGGAGATAGCTGGCTATTTTCCTATCTCGAAACGATATCAAAAGAAACAGGCATTCCCTTCAACCCCAACCGTGACCCGGCAAGATCGATTCACCGGAAAAAGGAAATCAGCTTTGTCAATTATGGCAAGGCTCACTATCGCAGTGAGCAGATTCATCTCTTCGGTCGCTGGCATATCGATGACCGGAACTGCATGACCTATGGAGATTACAGGCTGCCGGGCGCGATCGAACAAGCGCGTGTCACCGGGCTGCCCGTACAGGAAATCGCAAGGCGCTCTCCCGGCGCAGGCATCGCCGCCATGCAGAATCTGACGGCTCTGCGAGGCGGCATCCTTGTCCCTTACCAGCAACAAGAAGGGGAACTCCCCAAAACATATAACCAGCTGGTAGCCTCAGATCGCGGAGGAGTGGTCTTTCAGCCTCTCCCCGGGGTTTTTCCCAACGTTGCCGTCATTGACTTCGTATCCATGTATCCCTCTATTATCGTGGAATATAACATCTCCCCTGAAACAGTCGGCGTGGAGGAAGAAGATGCTTTCGATATCCCTGAAATGGGGATCAAGATCAGTTCGCGCGAGGGACTTGTCCCAATGGCATTGAAGGATATGGTTGCGAAACGAGTGAGGATCAAGGAAGTCTTGAAAACGATGAGCCAGGATGACGAGCGCTATGCGCGCTATAAAGCGTATTCAAACGCTCTCAAATGGCTGTGCGTCGTGGCATATGGACGTCTGGGATTTGCCAACTCCACTTTTGGAAGAATCAATTCCCATGAAGTGGTATCCTTCATTGGCAGAAAGGCGCTGCTCAAGGCGAAGGAGATTGCCGAAGATCGTGGCTTCACGATTCTCCATGCCTATGTGGATAGTCTCTTCATCTGCAAGACAGGTGTGACCTCCGAGGAGGAGTTTCGACCTCTATTGGATGAGATCGAAGCAGAGATACATTTACCCATCGAAGTGGAACGTGTCTATTCCTGGATGGCGTTTGTCTCCTCCATGAGAAATCCCAACCTGACGGTTGCCAATCGTTTCTTCGGCTTGCAAATGGACGGGGACTACAAAATACGGGGGCTGGCGCTGCGCCGCGACGATACGCCGCGTTTTGTAGCCAGTGCGCAGCACCAGATCCTTCAGATCCTGGCAGAGGAAAAAGATCCCGGTCAGCTTGCAAAATTGCTGCCAGACATCTTAAGGATGCTGCAAAGAAGCATATCAGCATTGAGCAACCGGACTATTCCGCTCGAAGACTTGTTGATCACCCAAACCCTGAGCCGGGAACTGGCAGAGTATCGCGTTCCATCCCCTGTTGCGCGTGTGGCGTGCCAGTTACAGGCAATTGGAAAGAATATTCACATGGGACAGAAGGTTCAGTTTATTTACACAAATACAAAACAGGGTGTCCATGCCTGGGATATACCGACGACGTTCAACCCGGCGTGGATCGACACAGCCAGATATAAAGAGCTGCTCTTCCGCTCGGCATATGAGGTCCTACAGCCGCTGGGGATCCCTCAACAGGTCCTGAGAAACTGGATATTTGCCAAGGCTAGTTATTTGCTACCCCCGGGGTGTCTTCATCACAGGCTGGAGATGCCGCTGTTTGCAGCGTTGAAGACCTCCCTGACTTGAAAGTTTGTTCCATCTGTTTTGCCTGCACGAGCAAGCAAGCCACTGCCAGGAGACTCCTGGCAGTGGCGTTACCTTTTCGATCAGTACGACTTCGCGATACTCAGAAGCATCATGCCTCCACTTGAGTCATCCTGGCTGGTATCCGCCATCAGCTGAAAATACTGTAGGGCAGCCCGATTGCTGGGCGCCTGCTGCATAGCGTGCTCCACACTTTCCCGACTGTTCCAGTAGATGACGTCTGCCCACTTGCCGTCTCCGGCATTGAGCAGATCGCGGCGGATGAAGCCACTTTGCTGGCTGAGAAACTCCGTCTGCAGCGCGTCCGAGGCCGCGAACAGAGTTTGTTCGTCTACCCCCTCGGCAAGAGTAAAGGGCGCCAACTCGATAATTTGACCGTTTGCATGTTTCATTTTGACTTCCTTTCTTGATCTTTCCCGCATTTTACAGGAAGCCTGTGACAGCCCTATGTCAACAAGTTCACCAGTTTTCTGGCGGTTTCATATAAGTCTTT
The DNA here is from genome assembly GCA_035463495.1 of Anaerolineales bacterium. Taxonomy (GTDB): domain Bacteria; phylum Chloroflexota; class Anaerolineae; order Anaerolineales; family Villigracilaceae; genus Defluviilinea. Next base: position 8,329 of record DATHTH010000153.1, read on the forward strand.
CCGCAGTGCTCCGGGCGTGAGGACTTCTGCAGCGGCGCCCCAGCTCAGGACCCATGGCTTGATCTCGGACATGTCATGGACGCGATACAGCATGATAACGCCTTTCGGGGTTGGCGACTCTTCACGTTGAAATCCATAATGCTGTCGCTCCTGCACCCAGCGGACCGCGCCCGGCTCAAAGCGGATCCTGATCTCCATGGTCTGAATGTTCTGCGCTTTGCCTGTCCGGCGCCTGGAAAAAGTCTCCCTGCGCAGCTCCAGTTTTTCCAGGCGTGACAGGCGGAATGCCCGGATATCCTTCCGCCAGCGGCAGTAGCCCTCCAGATACCAGATGCCGTCCGAATAGAATAGCTGGTGCGGCTCTACGTCCCGCTCGGTGACCTCATCCTTTTGATAGCTGTGATAGCGGATATGGATGACCCGTTTTTCCTGAATCGCGCGTTGCAGTGTTATCAGCTGTGGATCGTCGAGATCGAATCTCTCATTCGGGGTGATAAAGCTGATAATGCCCGTTAGCGCCTCCGCCCGCTCCCGGACTTGCTGGGGCAGCGCGACGGTCAGCTTGGCTAACGCCTGACTCGCGCTACGGGGCAGCGACCCGGCTGCCTGCTGCATCAGGAGGCGCGAGCCCAGCATCATGGCAACGGCTTCATTTTCGCTGAACATCAGGGGCGGGATGTAATATCCATCCACCAGCTCAAAGCCCTCTCCGGGTAAGGACGCAATGGGAATCCCCATCTGGTTCAGCGCGGACAGATCCCGATAAACGGTGCGCTTGCTGACCTCGAATTGCTCCGAAAGATCCTGGGCGCGTATGCGGCGCTTATGCTGCAAAGTCAGCAGGATGGCGAATAGACGGTCAATGCGGTTCATGGCTGGTTACCGTATAATAGCGGAAGATTAATTGAAAATCAACCATTAGAAGTTGGCTATCTAAGCTTCTAATCCCACTCTCTGGGTTAGATGATGAAAAGT
>DATHTH010000154.1:0-5337 GCA_035463495.1 Anaerolineales bacterium
GGGCTCCGTGGAGATGCGGAATACAGCTCCAGTCTCAGGTGCTCAGTCTTTAGTGTTCGAGATCGGCGTGGAGGAGCTTCCTGCCGCGGATGTAGATGCAGCCCATGCGCAGCTGGTGACCCGTGTCCCTGTACTGCTCGATGAGTTGAATCTTTCGCATGGCGCCGTGCAGGTTTTTTCGACCCCCCGGCGGCTGGTCGTTTCGATCGCGGATCTCAGCCCCAGCCAGCCCGACCGCGAAGACCTGGTCAAGGGCCCGCCCGCGGATAAGGCGTTCGACCGGGATGGGATCGCCTTGCCCGCCGCTATGGGCTTTGCGAAGAAGAACAACGTCAATACCAGGGATCTGCAAGTCCGTGAGGACGCGCAAGCGGGCGGAAAGTATGTCTTCGCCGTGGTCAGGCAGCAGGGACGTCCGACAGCGGAAGTGTTGGCAGAAGCGCTGCCAAAATTAGTCGAGAGCATCAAGTTCGAAAAATCAATGCGTTGGCTGCCTGCGTCCCTCCGCGCGGGGAATGAAAGCAACGTGTCCTTCTCGCGTCCGATCCGTTGGTTTGTGGCGCTGCTTGGCGAGACGGTGATCCCGTTTGAATATGCGGGGGTGGTTTCTGGAAATACTACCCGGGGACTGCGTCCTTATGGCTCGCCCGAGATCGCCGTTCCTTCTGCGCAGAAATACCTGGATGTGATCCGGGCTGCGGGGGTTATCCTGGATAAGGAAGAGCGCAAGGCCTCTATTGTGGAACAGGTCAATCAAGCCGCGGTGCTGGTAGGTGGAGAAGCCATCGTCGAAGAGGGGTTGCTCAATGAAGTGGCGAACCTCGTGGAGATGCCTACGGCGGTGATGGGCGCCTTCGAACGGGAATACCTGTCCCTGCCGCGGGATGTGCTCATCTCGGTGATGAAGAAGCACCAGCGGTACTTTCCCGTCACCAAATCCCAATCCACCCATCTCCTACCTCACTTCATTGCCATCCGCAACGGTGATGACATCGGCATCGATCTCGTGCGCCAGGGGAACGAGCATGTGCTCGGGGCGCGCTTTGCAGATGCCAACTTCTTCGTGCGCGAGGACCTCAAACAGTCGCTCGAAGCCTACCGCCCGGCGCTCTCGAAGCTGATCTTTCAGACGAAGCTTGGCTCGATGCTGGATAAATCCGAGCGTATGAACAAACTCGTCAACGAGCTGATTCCCATGCTCGGGCTGGAAAATGACGAAGCCATCTTTGCCCGGCGTGCGATGTATCTCGCCAAAGCAGACCTGGTCACGCAGATGGTGATGGAAATGACCTCGCTGCAGGGCATCATTGGGCGCGAATATGCCTTGCGCAGCGGCGAGCAAAAGGATGTCGCCTACGCGATCGGCGAGCAGTATCAAACCGTGCCGAAATCGAAAATCGGGCTGGCGGTCGCGCTGGCAGACCGGATCGATTCTCTGGTCGGTCTTTTCGCCGCAGGCCTCGCTCCGACCGGGGCAAAGGATCCGTTCGGGCTGCGCCGCGCCGCGATCGGGGTGGTCCAGCCGTTGATCGACCATGCCATTTCCTTTGATCTACGCGCAGCCGTCCAGAAAGCCGCCAGACTTCAACCGATCGAAGTGACCGAGGCGGTGCAGGCGCAGACCCTGGACTTTATTGCGGGTCGCCTGCGGGTGGTCTTGAACGAAATGGGGTACCGCTATGATGTCGTGGACGCGGTGTTGGCGGCGCAATCGGCGAACCCGGCTGCCGCGGCGGAAGCGGTGGGACAGCTTCAGGCATGGGTGGAGCGCCCGGATTGGGAGACCATCCTACCCGGCTACGCGCGCTGCGTCCGCATCATCCGTTCGGCGAAGCTAGACAATGGACCACTGACCGTTGACGATGCGAGATTTGAGGAAGATGCTGAACGAGATCTATATGAAGCCATTCAATCGTCCGCCCTTCAACCGCCAGCCTCGGTCGACGAGTTTCTAAGCATTGTCGTCCAGCTTATTCCCACCATCAACGCCTTCTTCGACAAGGTCCTCGTGATGGCGGAGGATCAGGAAATCCGGCAAAACAGGCTGGCGCTGGTCAGAAAGATTGCCGATCTGTCTACTGGCATCGCCGACTTGAGCAAGCTCGAGGGGTTTTAACCCAAAAACGCGCCATACTGAGGCAGGACCGGGACGAGTCTTAGTATCTTCTAATTGTAATTCGGAGGGATTTGGTTATAATTTTAAGTACCAAATGGTTCCCGAATCGTCAGACAGGTAGAGAGACAAGGAGTGTTGATATCATGTCCAAACCGATTTCCCGAGTGACTCTGATTGCCCTGGTGGGCCTCGTCCTGGTCGTTGCCGCCTATCTGACCGTGCAGGCTGCGTTCGCCAAAGCCGAGTCGGCGGGGGTCCAGGCTCATACTGTCGGCGGGCTGCAAACCAATTTCAACCACGACCGTTCCTCCGTAGGCGAGCTGGACGCCTTCAAGAGCCAACCGGCGATCCAGTCGCCTCATGACTCAGGTGGCGGGTGTGAGCATGAGTCTGGCGTCAACCCCAGCGATTATTAGTTTCCATGCGAATCGCCGGGCAGTCCCTGGGACTGCCCGGTTTTTTGTTTTAACACAAATGTTATACTTTTCCACCAAAGCCGGAAAATGACCGGTGATATAATTTAAGCAAAATGGTTCCCTGTGTGGAACGGATCGGGGCTCCCTGGAACGGGGCGGGAGACCTATCAGAATTGTAAGTTCCCGTCGCGCTCTCCCAAGCCTGGGAAGAGCGTTTTATGTAACAGTATATACAAATACTCGTTATACGAGGTAGCACTAGTTGGAGTCACACAGCTATAAGAAATCGAGAATGCCCCTGCCGAACGAGCGACAGCTCGTGCTTCAAGCGCAGGAAGGCAATTCGGAGGCGTTCGGAGAATTATATGACGCCTATATGGAGCGTATCTATCGCTTTGTGTATTTTCGCGTTGAGGATCAGCAGACGGCTGAGGACATCACCTCTCAGGTCTTCCTCAAAGCCTGGAACAACCTGGATCGCTTTAGCTTTAGCCGGACGCCCTACCTCGCATGGTTATACACGATCGCGCACAACGCTGTGATCGATCATTACCGGACCCGCAAAGTGACGACGGCTATCGACGATGTGCAATTGTCACAACAGGATCATGCAGAAGCTGTGGAGAACGATATAGACCTATCGGCTGAGATGAAACTGGTGAAGGAAGCACTGACCTTGTTGACCGACGATCAACAGAAGGTGCTGACCTTGAAGTTTATCGAAGGACTGTCCAACCATGAAATTGCACGCCATCTGGGCAAGCGCGAAGGAGCCATCCGGGCGCTGCAAATGAGGGGCTTGCAAGCTCTGGCAAAACAATTAGAAGAGAAGATGGCAATATGAACACAAACCTCGAAACTATCTTGGATGTCTGCGCGAGTGAGATCGCAGAGGGTCGTGCCAGTCTGGACGACTGCCTGGCACGCTATCCCGAGCATGCCGCGCAGCTAAAGCCGCTCCTGAGTGCAGCGACCCGGTTGTCACGCGCCCGAGCAGTAGTGCCCGATCCGGCCTTCAAAGCCCGCGCCCGTGCACAACTCACCATCCACATGCAGCAGCATCCGCAGCGCCGGCGCGTTTCGCCCATCTTCTGGAGGTTCAGCATCGCGTTTGCGACCGTGATGCTCTTGTTCCTTGCGAGTGGAACCGCCTTTGCGCAGGGCGCCCGCCCTGGCGACGCCCTGTATAACTGGAAATTGACGAGCGAGCATGTCTGGCGGATCACCTCTGCAGACCCGCTGGGCGTAGACTTGGCTCTCTCCGACCGTCGTGTGAATGAGCTTGTGTGGGCGGCGAAGTCTGGCGACGAGCTGCGCCAGGAACGCGCCATGGAACGCTATGAGAAAGTACTGATCAAGCTTTACCAGGGAACAAATGAAAACGACCGGGCACGTATCCTGCCGGTTTTGCAGATGCAGTATGAGATGCTGGCGGAAGCCGGGATCTCCGTGTCCGAGCTGGAAACCTATTTTCCGAAATAAGAACTAGAAAATTAGCGTGATAAGGTGGCTATAACACCTCCTCGCCTCTCTCGTTGTCTACAGTACAGTGATTGGGGCAGGCTCGCTTTCCTACGCAGGGCGGGTTGGAGGTGTTATGTATATAGCGCGATTGATGATCGTATTTCTGCTGATCATAGTTGCCCTGATGGCATATGATCCGGTAACTCGAGAAGAGGGGAAGGAAGCCTGGATGGAGTTCAGACCCGTCGTCGTAGCATTCATGGATGGCATGTATGCAGCCGTCCGGGACCTGATTGCCGGAGATGAGTCGCAGGACCGGATCGATGACAACCCTGTCCCTCCGGAGATCGATTTCGACCGGATCGTCACCATGGAGAAAGCCTCGGCTTTCAGCTGATCTGCGCAAAAGGTTCCCCTTTGCGGCCAACATTCTGATAATGGATCCCTCCCGCCTACGGGAGGGATTTGCTTATACGGGTATCAGGATCTCACGGGGTTAACGGCCAAGAGTCGATTGGTTTGCGATTCCAATCAATCGAGTCTATAATCTCTTTAGCATGTCTGTCATTGATGAGATTAAATCCAAGGTCGATATCGTAGACCTCGTCTCGGAGGCGGGGGTCAAGCTGCGTCACGCGGGCCGGAACTATACCGGTTTTTGTCCGTTCCATGATAATAAGCATACGCCTTCCTTCGTGGTCTGGCCCGAGTCCGGTACATGGCGCTGTTTCGGTCAATGCAATGAGGGCGGGGATGTCTTCAAGTTTGTCATGAAGCGCGAGAACCTGGATTTTAAAGAGGCGCTTGACAAACTTGCAGCCCGCGCCGGGGTGCAGGTCCCGAGTTTTACGAGGCAGACCCCTGAGCAGAAGGAAGCTTATGATAAATTGCGCATCCTGCTCGAAGATGCGCTCATCTTCTATCGCAGCCACTTGATGGCCAACAAGCCTCTCCTGGACTACCTGCGCCAGAAACGCGGGCTCACAGACATGTCCATTGAGACGTTTGGCTTGGGATATGCGCCCAATGCCTGGGACTCGGCTGTCGTCCATTTCACCGGGCGCGGCTATTCGGAACAGGATCTAGCAGAGGTGGGCCTGGTCTCTCCACGGGACAGCGGTGGATTTTATGATCGCTTCCGCAACCGGATCATGATCCCCATCCGGGATGCAGAGGGACGCATGACGGGGTTCGGGGCGCGCATTGTGGACCCGAACGATGTGCCGAAATTCCTTAACTCCCCGGAAACCCCTGTCTTTACCAAGGGGCATTTGCTTTATGGCCTGGATCGGGCGCGTAAGCCCATCCGCGCAGCCGATCAGGCAGTGATTGTCGAAGGGT
>DATHTH010000155.1:0-6365 GCA_035463495.1 Anaerolineales bacterium
ATGAGATCGAACCAGCCGGCACACGCTCCCGGGACGGTCACAGTATGAGCATGGAAGGGAGGCAGCTCATCGGAAAAACCATCCTTTTTGAGCCGGTCGAAGGTCAGCCCTGCGGGCGCGCGCCCCGATCCGTTCAGCGCAGTAACCTGTCTGGTCTCAGCGGAATAATACAGCGCGAACATATCGCCGCCGATTCCGGTGGAAGTCGGCTCGGTGACATTAAGCGCCGCGCCCGCAGCGACGGCGGCATCCGCGGCATTGCCGCCTTTCGCTAGGATTTCCAATCCTGCAGCCGTAGCCAGCGGCTGGGACGTCGCGACGATGCCATGGCGCCCGTACACGGACGAACGACGTGATTGAAAAGAAATTGTCATCAATATTTTCCTGTTTATAGGGGTTGTGAGATTGAGTCTTAAGGTCTATTATAGGCACGAATTCGAAACGTTGGGAGAACACAGCATGGAAAACTCATCGCAACCTGAGACCGGCAAGTGGGCTGGACGCTTCTTCACCATCTGGGGAGGGCAGGCACTCTCGCTATTCGGGTCTGCGCTTGTACAGTTCGCCTTGATCTGGTGGCTGACGCAGGAAAGCGGCTCAGCGACCGTGCTTGCCATCGCGTCCCTGGTGGCTATGCTGCCTCAAATTCTGATCGGCCCGTTTGCCGGCGCGCTCGTGGATCGTTGGGACCGGCGTATCATCATGATTGCTGCCGACGCAATGATCGCCGCAGTCTCTTTAGTGCTGGCGTATCTGTTCGCTACAGACGCCGTGCAGATCTGGCATATCTATGCTGTGATGGCAATCCGGTCTCTGGGGGGTGCCTTCCACTTTCCCGCTATGGCTGCCTCTACGCCGCTGATGGTGCCAGAGTCTCAGCTTACGCGTATCAATGGACTTAATCAGGCTTTACAGGGTGTAAATATGCTGGTGGCGCCTCCGGTCGGCGCCCTGCTGATTGGCATCCTGTCTACTCATTGGATCCTGCTGATCGATGTGGGAACGGCTCTGCTGGCGATCCTCCCGTTGTTCTTCTTTAGCATCCCCCAACCCAGGCGACACGAGCCGGAAGAAAGCGAAGCGAAGCCGAATCTGCTAAGGGATGTCCGTAAGGGACTAGCCTATATCCGTACCATTCCGGGATTTATCGCCATCATCCTCATGGCTCTCTTCCTAAACTTTTTACTGGTGCCCATGGCTGCGCTCGTGCCCCTGCTGGTCACCAAGCATTTTGGCAAAGGAGCCATTGAACTGGGGATTATGGAATCAGCCATGGGAATCGGCATCCTCGCCGGCGGAATCCTCTTGAGTATCTGGGGAGGTTTCAAGAAAAAGATCACAACTTCTCTGGCTGGCATTATTGGCCTGGGCATCGGCGTCATGCTGGAGGGTTTTGCTCCGGCAGATCTTTTCCTCCTGGCAATTGCCGGACATCTCACACTGGGATTTATGCTCCCTATTGCCAACGGACCCGTATTTGCGATGATGCAATCCATCGTCCGCCCGGATATGCAAGGACGAGTCATGTCGCTGGTCAACAGCGGCGCCACGGCTATCTCGCCCCTGGGATTGTTAATTGCGGGCCCATTTTCCGACTGGCTGGGGATTCGCGCCTGGTTTTGGGCCGGGGGTATCCTGTGCGTGCTGATTGCAGTGACCGCTTTCTTCGTACCGGCAATTATGAACGTCGAGAGCCACGGCGAGGCGCCCGCCACCCCGACGAGCGAGCCGGCGCAGCTTCCGGTGGAAGAGCGAGACCGATAGAGCAGAACATCCCACCGAACGATGGGATGTTTTTTCATCAGGTTCTTTCAATCGTCATCTCGATCCTCGGCCTCATCCTTCTGGCCGCTGGGATGGCATTCCGCACAGTTCTGGAAATTGGTGATTCCTTCGTCCAGGTGTTCCTCTCGCGTCTCGGCTTCATCGTGTTCATGGCAGCCGTAACACGTATAGGTTGAGACAGTAGCAGCATGACAAGTAGTACAGCTTGCTCCGCCCCCATGATCGAGCGGGAAAGTGTGGGGACCACTGAACGCTGCAGGAATCCAGGCGTTGGTCGAATGACAGGCTGCACAGTCTGGTCCAAAATGCCCGGCGTGAAAAGCCGGTTCTGCATGACAGCTAGAACAGCTCTGCGAGGTTGCTGCAAAATCAGCCAGGCGGCGGGCATTCAAATGGCATTGCACACACGCCAGCTGCGTATGCCCACCCGACAGCGGAAAAGAAAGAACGCTGTGATCAAAATTTTGGTCAAACCGGTCCACGCCATCGTGACAGTCGATGCAGGCAGAACCGAACGAGATGACATGCGCGGCCATAAAAGCCTGATCTAATTGACGGTGGCAGGCGTCACAGGTTTCGGGCGTGAACGTGAGCAGATCGTCGTGGTGACAATCCGCGCATTGGAGCGGTTCAAGCGCAACCGTAAACTGGTGGCCGTTCAAGGAGAATCCCACCGCCTCATGAGGAAAGGCATCGAGGTCTTCCATGACTGTGAGCGGCGCCTCCGCCCCCCGGTGCTCAGGATGACAATCCCGGCAGGCAAGGCCGGGGTCGTGTTGAAAGAGTGCCCCATGCAGAGTCGTCACGTCGCGCATCTGCCCGGAAATTTCCACATGGCAGGCGAGGCAGCGATCCGCCATCATGGCCGGCTCCCACGGCGCGGTGTGACAGGCATGACACTCACCCACGGTTTCGGCATGGGAGGTCACACCGCCCAGGGTTCTCCCACCCTGTGTGCTCAACTGGCCCGGGCTATACAACAAGCCGCCGCGAATGAAAGCATAGCCCGCGATGACGAGGGCAGCGACAAAGGCGGCAGAAATTCCAGGTCCCGTCAGGCAGCCAAGACGATTTCGCATGTCTGTTTACTTCAGAAATGTAGCGTAATATAACGCAGCGCCAATATGAAAAAACGCAGAGATGAATAACACCATGCCGATCGGGATATGGATCGTGTGCCAGAGGGCGAGCAGACGGCGCGCTCTCCGCAAAGCTTCCGGTGAAAGCATACCTTCGATCTCTGTGCCATCCAGCGTGCGCGGGATCCGTGTAAATATGTATCGACCGACAAACCCGCTGATCACGATGATGATCGTAAACAGGGTTGTGATACCGGCAATCCCATTGAACTTCCAGGATGTATGCAATAGCACCATATAGGGCCCGACGAGACCTGTGAAGATGTGGAACTGCAGCCAGTTGGACATCTTCCCCCATTTCACACTCCGGCTTCGTTTTCTCAGGCTGTAGAGCGTCTCGGTCATGAGCATAAACGTGAAGCCAACGATGCCGAGTCCATGGCCGAACAGCTCACTCGCCGGGGGAATTTCACGCATGAAGATAACCGCCAGCGCGTATACGCCCGTGATAGCAGCCATGGCTATAAATGCAAGCCAGAGTTCCCTGTTTCCGCGAAGCATGAAACCTCAAGCATGACCAGACTCAAAATAAAGAGCTACATTTATTGCGCGACACTCATGTCGCAATCCCACGCGAGCCGACATCATCCCGTCGCCTCGCATTCTGTCAGCGCCTGATCTTGATCAGTTCTTCAGCTCAGCCTGCCGGCTTGTCCAGAACTCGGCAACGATATCGCCAATTTTCGCATCCGGAGCGAGCAATCGCTCTCGAATCGGAGAGATATCCACATGGCTGGAGATGATTTTCTGAAGCGGAAAGGAGAGTTTCTGATCGCCCATGACAATCGCGCCCAAGAGTGTCTTCTCGCCAACCAGCAATCGCAGTCGGTTCACGTCGAAGCCCGTCTGCGCAACGATGGCATCGGGTAGCTGCCGCCAGGTTTCGCTGTCACCGCGCGCAATACCGGTTAGGTCGCGATCCCGGCCTCGTCCTACCGTGCCGATGATCGTCGTTGTCAAGCCTGCCAGCCGCGTGACATTGAAGGCAGGCGGTTTGACGTATGCCGTCTTTCTGCCAGCCATATTCAGCCCGGCGGCATAACCCTGCTCGCGCGCCGGATTCCACAGACTATCGAGAATCGATTTACCAGTCGCCGGATCGTACACCTGCGCCACATCCCCGGCGGCGAAGATATCAGGATCGCTCGTCTGTAAATATTCGTTGACCAGAATGCCGCGCTCGATCGCCAGCTGAGTCTGCTTCGCCAGGTCCAGGCGCGGCTGTACCCCGATCGCGTACGCCACCAGATCGCATTTCAGCGTTTTACCATCCAGCAGGCGGATGCCACTGACCTTCCCATGGCTGCCGGTCACTTCTGCTGCCCCGGCGTGATAATGCAAGGTTACGCCTTCTTCCCGCAGACGATGCTCGATAATGTGGGACTCGTGTTCGTCCAGGACATTGCTCCAGTACCGGTCCCCACGCAGCAGGTAATGAACTTTCATCCCGCGCGCCAACAGTCCTTCTGTGAGCTCCAGCGCGGTAATGCCACCCCCGATTACAAGAGCTGTCTTACCGCGCCGCGCCCGTTTCAGAATGCGTTTGGCGTCCTCCATGTGATCCAGCTTGAGGACACCTTCGAGCTCTGCGCCCGGGACATCGAGTGGCATGGCCTGCGCGCCGACAGCGATCAATAAGCGGTCATACGGAACGATTGATCCATCCGCCAGTTCCAGCATGTGCTCGGCGCGCAGGATCCTCTTTGCCCGGTTCTTAACATATTGAAAATTCAACTTACGGAAATCATTGGCAGTGCGCGGAAATAGCGCCTGGTCATGCAGCTCGCCGGTCAGGTAATAGGCAAGCCCCGGGCGGGAATAATACCCGTAGGGATCGTCACCGACCAGGACTACCTCCCCTGCCCCGTCCAGGGATCGAATGGCCTCGATCGCAGCGATCCCGGCCACACCGGAGCCAATGATCAGATACTTCATGAGTCCGCCTCTGAGAACAGGTCGGTCTGCTCGAAGCGCAGCACCCCGCGCGGGCAGCGGGCAACACATTCCCCGCAGGTAATGCAGTGACTGTGCACGACCGGTTCACCGCGCCAGGCATGGTCACGGACATCTATCCCCACAGGACAGTTATACGTGCAGATGCCACACTGTATGCAGCGCGCCGGATCGGGCACCACCTGTCCCGAGGCAAGAATCTTATGCTTGCTCGCGTCCCGGTTGAAAACTCGCAGAAATTTCATGATCCGTCACAAATTATGATTGCACTCCATTATAGGCAAATGAGAGCCGGCAAATGTCATCAGCATAGAACGTAGAACGAGTAAAAAAACAGGGCTGCCTCACGGCAGTCCTGTTGGGTTCGCAAAACCTAAACCAGAGGCATGAGTTTTACGAGAGGGGCACCACGTTGGCGGCTTGCAAACCCTTGGGGCCTTCCTCCACGGAAAACTCCACCTTCTGGTCGGCTTCCAACTTGCGATAGCCGTCAGATTGGATTGCGGTGAAATGAACGAACACATCCTCACCACTATCACGACCAATGAAGCCATAGCCCTTGGTGGCATTGAACCACTTGACGGTTCCTACGTAGCGTTCTGACATCGTGCAATTCTCCTGCTGTGATTAAAATTTATGCCCGTCCACCTTACGCTTTCAAAGGCGAACCGGGCATGACGCACGCAAGATTATCATGTCTATCAGGTGGTGTCAAGCCTGCGCAGGGCGCGTGTAACCTTTTGGTAGAACGCAGCATATCGGGATGAAAGATGTACCCAGGGTGGTGACCATCTCACCCTGTGAACAGCCCGGGGAAGGACATTTCGCAGCCCATCCGGGCCCTCGAACGGCTCCAGAACCATGAGTGATTGTCCCAGCTCAAACGCCGCATGCGCATCCGAACCGACCGTTCCGAGAAGCGCGTGTCTTTCTGCGAACCGGCGCGCCTGGCGATTGAAATCCGGCAGCATACAGCGCGAGTTATAGACCTCGATCGCATCGACCTGCTCGATAATCTCGAGCAGATCCCGTTCGCGCCAGCTGCCGTTTCGCCACCGGTCGAAGGGATGCGAAACGCTGATAAAGGCTCCCTGATCGCGAAGACGCCGAATGGCTTCAGCCGGCGTGAGTCCGGCTGGGATTCCCTCTCTCACATACGCCGCGAGAATCTCCCCGCACGTCGTCATGATCTCTTCCCCAACGATGACTCGTTCCGGGTCTAGGGCCTGGGCACCTCGTGCGCCGGCAATCGTGTTGTGGTCGGTGATGATGACGCGATCGATGCCCTTGCGCCGGCATGTCTTTATCAGCTTCTCAGGAGTCGTCAATGAATCCTTGGAGAAAATCGTATGGCAGTGAAATTCTAAGTTCATTGCAGATTTTCTTTAAGCTGAGGAATAGAACATTTGTGCTATACTCGAAACAAATAGACTGAAACACATTCTATCACCCGTGACGATCGCCATGTCGGAGAGCGAAAATCCTGTT
>DATHTH010000156.1:0-7795 GCA_035463495.1 Anaerolineales bacterium
ATGCAACAATGGCTCGGTGAAACAATACCGTCCCTTGATGAGGAGGATGAGGATCTCATCTGGAGCGAAACACCGGACAGAGTTGAAAATCTCCTTGAGAAATTTAGGGCCGTGCGGGCAGAACAGATTTCCTTATTGCCAGAATTCGATGAGGCTGCATGGCATGCCACTCGTGAGGCTGTCTGGGGACCGGTAACCTTATTATGGGTTGTGAGTAAAACCTATCAGCACACTGCTGAACATACCAATGATGTGATGCGGATTGGGCTGTTTTGGGATTCATACTGAGCTGGCTGACGTAGCAAAGGTCAACGCGCCGCCGTGGCTATCCCCTGTTCGCCGAAATCGACACGAAGTGCTTTACACATTTTTGTTTTGGAGGTAAATTCAGGTATTCACCCGTTTCAAACTGAATAGAAAAAGGAGAGTATCATGTCTTGGAGCAATTGGAAGACCGAAGATATTGGTATTAAGGTCGCCGGCGCGCCGGCGGTCTCTTCCTGGCAGCAGGGCCGGCTGGACGTTTTCGTTCGCAGTCCTGAATGCCGCCTGTTCCACAGGGTCTTTGAGAACGAGACCTGGCAAGGCACCGGCTGGGCAGACCTCGCCGACGGACACGTCATTGAAACTCCCCCTGCCGCAGTGTCCTGGGGTCCGGGACGTATCGATCTGTTTGCCGTGTGGGATAAACAGGTGCATCACCGCTCGTTCCAGGCTGGCGCGTGGAGCCCCTGGACGGAGAACCTCGGCGGTTTCACCACCGATGGGCTGGCGGCGGCTTCGTGGAAACTGGAACGCGTCGACGTGCTCGTTCGCACCAACGACAATCTCATGTCCCGCCGCGTCTGGGAAAGCGGCGTCACGCATGAGATGGGCGAAAGCTGGAGCAACTGGGAGAACGTCGGCGAAGCCACGCAAAGCCTGATGAGCGCGCCGGCAGCCGTGGGGACAGGTCCCAGCCGGATCGATGTATTTGGGCGAAATGCGAACAACCGTGTGATCCATACCTGGTATCAGGGCATCATCAAAGAAGCCTGGCAAGAGATCGACACGCTGACCATCAAGGACGCGCCCACCGCCGTCTCGGGGGTCACTGCCGATCGCGGGCGAGTGGATGTCTTCGTGCGCGGCGCAGACGATCTCCTGAAACACCGCATCTTCTACGCGGCGCCGCAAACGGTCACGCAAACGACCTATACCGTGGTGGCAGGCGATTACATGCTCAAGATCGCTCGAAAGTTCCACATGCCGCTGCAAGCCCTGAAAGATCTCAACCCGCAGGTCAAACCGCCGAGATACATCATCCACCCGGGCGACCAGCTCGTCATTGCGCGTCAGAGTCCACCGCCGGGCAACGGCACCTGGGATCCCGGCAGCGGCTGGGAGGATATCAGCGCCAACAAGATCGCCAGCGCCCCGGCTGCTGTGGGCTGGTGGAGCGGGAATATTCTCAGGCGGATCGACTGCTTTGCCCAGGACGCCAACAATAAACTGATCCACACCTGGTGGACGTAACTGACTCCTAAGCGATCCGGCCCCCGGATGCGGCGCCAGACACCTGGATGCCAGCTCCGGGGGTGTTCTTTTAAGCTGGCTTCGCTCGCGGCGCGGAAGAAGGCGCGAGGGGAACAGATGAGTTGATCACCTTCGTGCAGTTCTTCGCCTGTCCCCCATGTGATCTGGCTCCCGGGCAGGCTCAGTGCTCACCCACCCTAGTGGCCGGGGCGGTGCCGACGAAGAGACTGCGTATCACCCGGGAGGCTTCCCCGAACTTCCCCTGGCGCAGATGAAACCAGATCTCTCTATGCAGCGGGTAGAGCGGAAGGCGATAGGCTCGATAGCCCGGTGCAATGGCGATCATGAGATCTCGCGCCTTCTCCAGATCTGCACGGGAGGCCGAGGATAGCCCCGAAAGCTGCTCCCAGATTTCATGGGTTGTCCTCTCGCCGGAACAATATGCCTCCCCGAGGCTGCCGATCGCGGCGCCGGTTTTGGTGATATATGGATATGTCCGACACTGGTACTGCCAGGCGTCCAGCTCCCCCTGCATCGAAAGGCGCATCAGGAGGGATTGGTTTTGCAAATGGAACATCTCATGCACAATGAGGGAAAGGATGTAGGGCTCGAAAAGCTTCTCTCTGTCCTCAGGACGCAGGGTGATGTTCCCGAGCACGGTCCATCCGGCTCCGCTGCTGGCCTGCGAGAAAAAGCCGATGCGGTGTTTTCTTTTCCTGGCATGCTCAAGCAAACCGGGCCCAAGCTGATCGATGTTCTGCAGGCGTTCGACGATCTGATCATACGTTGGGAGCTCGAGATCCTGCCAATCGGTTTCGGGCATCAACCCAGCCAGCGCCTTCCGCCACGACTGCGGGACAAGCCGCGCAAGGAGCTTTGGGATGCGGGTTCTAAGTGTGCTCATGTACACCTCCGTCCGTTCTCACTACAGCTGTCCTGCTTATTATGACAGATAAAATCCAAAATACAAGTGCAAGTCGAACACGATAACCGATCGACTGCTTTGCCCGGGACTCCAGCAACAACCTGATCCACACCTGGTGGACGTAACTGACTCACACGTTATCCGCCCCCGGATGCGGCGCCAGACACCTGGATGCCGGTTCCGGGGGTGTTTTTTAGAGGCAACATTCATGCCTGAGGCGAGGGACAGGGGTTTCACAGCTCAGAGCTACACCCTGCCAGGACATTGAGCGTTTCATCACTACTTTGACACAGGCAGATCCGCGTGCAATAATGATAAGAAATCAGGGTTATCCCGTCTTAAAGGTTTCATAATCAGGAGGTGTCTTATGAACGGGTCAGGAATTCGTCGGCTGCTTGTCATTACCCTAACTGTCTTGTTAAGTTTTATCCTTGTCACGTCTGCGTTGGCGGCAAAACCAGAGATGTTCACCATCCCTGTCGACGATACGTTAGTCCTGGGGTCATGTGATGGCTTTGACGTGATCGAGCAGGTGCAGGGTAAGATCAAAGTCTCCACGCACTTCGACCAGGACGGCAATTTTGTGATGGAGATCGCCCGCTTCAGCCTGCGCCATACCTACACCAATTCCGAGACCGGTGCCTCTCTGCGCAGCCCGGATGTTGGGATCGACAAGATCCGCGTCCACGAGGATGGTTCGGGAACGGTGGCGGTGGTCGGCATCGTGGCGCACATTGTCGTGCCAGGCGAGGGCCCGGTTTTCACCCATCTTGGGAGAATCGTCTTCGATATCAACACGGGCCAAGTCTTATTTGAAGCCGGCCGGCACGATGACTTTGCCGGGCTGCTCCCGGCGCTGTGCTCTGCGCTGGACTAAAACAGAAGAAACTATTCGGAAATAATTCCTTGCCCCTCTTGCGGAAGAGGGGCAAGGATTTCAAACCGCCCTTTCACCCCGCGCGGGATTTTATCTATCAGGACCGCCTGTCTCTATCCGGGCGTCCGTATGAACGCGCTATGAGAACGCGGCCGTTTCCAGACTGTAATGGGAGGACTTAATGGATTGGTTAAATCAGGTTTTCGAAGAACGGAGCCTTGCCTGGCTGCTGATCACTGCGGTGGTTGCGCTGATTTCGGGGTTTCTATCGAGCTGGCTCATATATCGCTATGTCAAACGTCCAGAGATCATCGATCAGGCAACGCTGCAGGGGAAGGTTCGCAAGGACTGGATGCGATGCCTGCACCAACTTTGATTCGCCTCGGGGGTCTTTCCGCGATGCTGGCCGGGCTGCTGCGAGCCGGCTCCTCGTTCATCCCCTTGTTCACCACGGAACAGGGTATTTTCCTGGAAGCCTTGTATTTGATCACCGACCTGCTGATTTTGTTCGGACTGCTGGGCGTGTATGGCTACGTTCATGAGAGAGCCGGTTACTGGGGGTTTGCCGGATTTGTCCTGGCTTTGAGCGGCACGGCGATGATCGTCGGGCCGGATGGCAGGCTCGGAAGCATGGAGATGTACATCCTGGGGGCCCTGCTGATCTCGGTCGGTGTCGTATTCCTGGCAATCGGTGTCTGGAGAGCCCGTCAACTCTCGCGCTGGGTGCCGGTCCTGTGGGTGGTATCTACGGTTGCCGGGATCGGCGGCTTTTTGATGGGTCAATTTGTCTGGAGCGTCCTGATCGTGATCGCCGGCGTCGCGTTCGGACTGGCTTTTGTACTGGCGGGTGCCAACATCTGGGCAGATGCAGCCTCCGATCAGGCTGCTATCCCCGCACAGGATAGGCTCCGATAACGGGGCAGTTCGTCGATGCGGAGCGAAGGGTTTCGTTCACCGGGTAGAGATGCTTCGCTGCGCTCGGCATGACATCATAAGGGGATGGTAGCACTTGAGTTTATGATTGATGGCAATGAGATTCCTCATTGGGAGTGGTAGGCATTCCACCCATGTGCCAGAGCCGTATTGATGCTATACTTTTAGCATCGCAACCGTTCGCCGTCTTCCATAATCCCCATTACGACCGAACAAATCCATAAATTAAAGAAAGGGGTGTCTATGATGAATAGAATTACCCACCTCACGATCGTGTTACTCTTTGCGTCCCTGCTGGCTGCCTGCAGCGGGGCCGGCTCGTCCATCCCTGTCACCGGGGAGCAGTCAGACCTCCAGCTTACCATCGAGTCTCCCGATGGGGAAAGCGCCTTCCAGCAGGGAGAAGCGATCACCTACAATTATGTCCTCACCAACACAGGGTCGCAATCTCTCAGCGGTCCTGTCATTGTGGACGACACTCCCAGGCAGGTGGCTTGCCCCCAGCTGGATACCGTGGGCAACCAGGATGACTCTCTTGATTTCAACGAGTCGATCACGTGTACTGCCTACTATACACCCAGCGAAGAAGACCGGAGCGCCGGTTCCATTACCAACCAGGCGAGAGCCGTGGTGGGCGGCGCGGTCTCCAATGAGGCCAGCCTGACGCTCGGTGTCGGGCAGGAGCCGAGCCAGAATACACCCACGCCGTCTGCACAGGGCACGGGGGAACTGAGCCTGGTGGCAAACGCCAGCCCGCAGTCCTATACGCAGGCGGGCGAGACGATCACCTATTCGTACGTCATTACGAACACGGGACAGGCTCCCGTGGGACCCGATCAATTTACGATCACCGATAGCAGGCTGGGCGCTCCCCTCAACTGCGGACCGGCAGACACGACACTCGTCCCCGGCCAGACCGTGACCTGCGCCGCGAACTACACCGTCACCGCTGCGGACGTGACCGCAGCCGATATCACGAACAGCGCCACAGCCTCGGGAGGTGGACAGACCTCTGCCTCCGCCAGCACCACCGTTACGGGACCTGCCGCTTCGGCTGTCTCCCCTACGCCCTTTGCGGCTGCCACGGCCACCCCCGGCTTCCCGGCTGACTCGACAGAGACTCCCTCGGTGATGCCAACGGTCCCCTCCGGCTCCTCCGCCGAGCAGACGCCGGGAGCGGCAGCAGCTCCCGGTGCGGTCAACGTGATCGATCTCCCGGCAGGGGCGGATTCCATCCTGCTACCCGGCGTTGCCCCGGCAGGCGGGGGCATCCGCTACAGCTTGAACGCCACGCAGGGACAAGAATTGGTCTTGAACCTGGTCGTGACGACAAACCAGATCAACCTGGTCGTCACCGGCCCCGATGGCGCGGTGCTTGAGCCCGGGGCAGCAGCCAGCCCCTGGAGGCAAAGCCTTGCCGTCAGCGGCGAGTATCTCATCGACGTACTGGATACGAGCGGCACCCAGAATCAGCCCTATTTGTTAGAGTTGCGGCTGAGCCCGGCAAACTAACCGCTTTCGCTCCAAAAAAAACCTGATGATGCATAATCATCAGGTTTTTGATTCTTTTCTGAGCCATGCCGGAGCAAGGAAAGATCTGTGAACAAGAATATAATCTCCGTCATGGGAAGACTCACTACAAGGGAGCCGGAAAGAATCTGAAAGGTCCAAGGAGGTCTAGCGGCATGCTCGAATGTCCATTTTGTCATGAACACGTGAAGCACCAGCGACGTGACCACTGGTTCGAGTGCCCGGTTTGCCAGAACTGGATCCGTCTGCGGGTCAGCCAGAACGGTTCCCGCTGGCTGGAGGCGGGCTTCTACGCCAACGACGATGTCCATCCGCTGCGGCACATGTCCCGGCCGGCGAGCCAGTCATCACACAGCTCGAAAGAAGCCCGTGGCAGAGCCAGCCGACCAGACGTCCGCCAGATGGACCGGGAGACCGTCCAGGCGCAGCGTCTGCGCGTGGCGGCGAGGCTGCGGGACCTGGAGCAGGATATCCAGCGGGTCATCACCCTGCGCAGCGAGAACCTCCGCAACGAACAATTGACCAGCCAGTTCAACGCCGATCTCAGCCGCTATGCCCGTGAGCAGAACGAGTGGAAAGAGTACGAACGGCAGCTGGCCGAGCGCGAGCATGAGCTCGTAGAAGAAGAAAAGGAGCTGGCCCGGCAGGCTAGAGGCTCTGGCCTGGGGCTAGCATTCTGGTTTGGCACCATTCTCTCCGGCGCAGGCATCTATGCCTTCAGCCAGCTCATGGGATTGCAGCTCGATCTCATGGCGTATCTCTATCTCGCGCTGATCGCCGTGATCTCGGGCTTTGTGACATTGATTATTACTAAAGTTGATTGAGGCGAACTTGCCCCCACCCGTCCTCCCCCAAATGCAGACGAGCGCTGAATTTGGGGGAGGGGGAAATATATCGTAGGTATGAATACTTTTATTAAAGCCCAAGTTGAAATTGTTCCTCCCCCATTTTTACCCTGCACGGTTTTGCGGGGCACAAATGGGGGACTGCCGCTAGCGGCGTAGGAGGGGGCAGATATGCCGCGCCCTAGCAGAAGCAATCCCAAAACAAAACATTACGCCATTCAGCTTCGCAAACAATCCACACTTGCCGAGAGCAAACTCTGGTCGCGGATTCGAAACGATCAATTAGGGGTCAACTTTCGTAGACAACATGCCATTGGAAAATACATCTCTGACTTTTGTTCCCCTCAAGCAAAGCTCATCCTTGAATTGGACGGCAGCCAGCATCTGGAACAGGAAGAGTATGATGCTGAAAGAACCCGGTATTTGGAGTCACAAGGCTACAAAGTGATCCGCTTCTGGAATCGTGATGTCATGAACGATATCGAAAGTGTGATCCGTGCTATTATGCATGCGATGGAATCAAATCTGTAAAAGGAGATTTATCGATGGCCGACATCAAATATGAAATTGTCAAAAATATCGGTGTGCTATCAAAGGCTGGCTCTGGCTGGTCTAAAGAGCTGAACCTGATCAGTTGGAACGACCGCGAGCCGAAATATGACCTGCGTGACTGGTCCGCCGACCATGACAAGATGGGCAAAGGCGTGACGCTGAGCCGAGAAGAGCTCGCCGCATTGAAAGAACTGTTGAACAGCATGGAGCTGTAATCGGTTCACTCACGGATACGCATTGGTACTGCCGTGCAAGAGAAAGACTGAACAACTGCTATAATTTTCTGTGTACATGGCGTACGGGGGTTCCCATCTGTTCCCTCTGCCTGAGCGATGGTCCACAGCGGCGCGAGAAATCGCTCGTGGGTCATCTTCCGGCGGGACTATTTTAGACATATGGAGAAAAACGAATGCGTATCAAACGAATGCCCATCACCCTCTTCATCCTTGCGGCGCTGGCACTTTCCGTGCTGGCGGCGCCGACGTCCGTGCAGGCAAAACCGCCTGGTCCAGCGAGTGGAGGCAGTGAGGATGCCGTCAGCTGCAGGCTGCCGAAGTCGAATGCCGACGCGCTCTACCTTCTGAGCAATTACTATCCCGGCTACTGGTGGGATCACAC
>DATHTH010000157.1:0-3829 GCA_035463495.1 Anaerolineales bacterium
GTGATCTTCTGCGTGAAGGCAGTACGGGAAGGCATCCTGCCGCCGACGATCCATTATGAGACGCCTGACCCCGAGTGCGACCTGGATTACATCCCGAACGAGGCGCGTGAGAAGAAGATCGACCTGGCGATCAGTAATGCATTCGGCTTTGGCGGGCACAATGCGGTGCTGGCTATACGGAAATATTAGCCATTGAGTCACGAAGACACAGAGCCAGCCAGACTCAGTATCTCAGTGGCTATGGCATTCTCCTTATCGCTTGACAAGTCCGGGGCATATCATGCTCCCGAAGGACACCGCTTCGGGACGGCGTCAGCGGAGCGACACTTGCGCATGCACCCAGTGCAGGTGAGCATCTCCACCACAGTGATAGAGACCCTTCGGTTGCTGACGCCTGCCCTGGCGGACGGTGCCAGGGAAAACGCTCTCTCAGGGTGACATGAACTGGATTCTGAGAAAGCCATGTCTCAGTGGCAAGCGGTGCTTGTGAATATCGGGAAGGCGTGCTATAATCCGCCCTCGCGTTACGAGATATCATATTAAGGAAGATAGACAATGGCAGACATTATCAAGGCTCTCGAAGCCAAACCAAACGAGAAAATCCCCGCCGTACGTTCTGGCGATAACGTCAGCGTGCATGTTAAGATTAAAGAAGGCGACCGCGAGCGCATCCAGGAATTCAAAGGTACCGTCATCCGCATGCGCAAGGGCGGCAACGACCAGGCGATCACGGTTCGCCGCGTCGCGTCCAACGGCATCGGCGTGGAGCGCACTTTTTTGCTGCGCTCCCCCCGCATCGATAAGGTGGTGGTCGAGCGCCACAGCCAGGTCCGCCGGGCGCAGCTCTACTTCATGCGCCAGCGTACTGGAAAATCCGCCCGCCTCAAGCAGAAGTTCGACTAAAACTTGCAGACCGGACCCTGAAGGTTTTCAAAGCCTTTAGGGTCTTTTTGTTTTACAATAGCGCCATGCAACCGATCATTGGAGTCACCACAAACCAGTCGACAAACATTCACGGTTATCCGACTGTCATGCTGATGCAGTCGTATATCAACGCGGTGATGCAGGCGGGAGGCGTGCCCGTCCTCATCCCTTCCCTGATAGCGGAGGATGGCTGGGAGGCGCTGTACGCTCGGCTGGATGGCATTCTGTTTTCCGGGGGTGGGGACATTGGCCTCGAGCATAGACCCGGTGCACCTCATCCCCGCATCGATGACGTGGATCCGGCGCGTGATGCCATCGAGCTAAAAATGCTCCAGGCGGCTGCCTCTGATGGCAAGCCATTTCTTGGCATTTGCCGCGGATGCCAGGTCATGAACGTAGCTCTGGGCGGGACGCTGTACACGCACATCGCTGACCAGCTGCCCAATGCACTTGACCACTCGTATCCTGGCAATATGCGGACGGTGCTGGTGCATGAGGTCAAGCTCGAAGAGGGGACGCATCTGGGCGAGATTTATGGCGAGCCGATCCTCAATGTCAACAGCCTTCACCATCAGGGACTCAAAGACATCGCCCCTGGCCTGCGAGTTGCAGGTCACGCGCCGGATGGTTTGGTCGAAGCAGTGGAATTGCCGGAGCATCCTTTTGGTCTGGCCGTCCAATGGCACCCCGAATGGCTAATTGACCAGGCGCCAACCAGAAATCTATTCCGTACGTTTGTCATGGCTGCGGCACAATAGCTTTCGTATCTTCTCGTGCAAACTAGTCTACATTCGCCCATCGGCATCTTTGACTCTGGTGTGGGAGGTATCTCCGTGCTGCGTGCCATCCGCCAGCAGATGCCCGAAGAATCAGTCGTTTACCTTGGGGATCAGGGTCATATCCCATATGGTTCACGGCCAATGGAGCAGATCCGCCAGTTCTCGGAAACAATCACACGCTTCTTAGTAGAAGAGGGCGTCAAGATCGTTGTCGTTGCCTGCAATACTGCTTCGGCAGCCGCACTCAAGTATTTGCGTGAAACGTTTCCCGATATGCAATTCGTCGGGATGGAGCCCGCGGTCAAGCCTGCAGCCGAGCGCACCCGGACGGGAAAAGTCGGGGTTCTTGCTACACCTGCTACGTTCCAGGGAGCCCTGTATGCCTCGGTGGTCGAGCGATTTGCAAACGGGGTGGAGTTGTTCCAGGATACCTGTCCCGGTCTCGTCCAGCAGATCGAACAGGGAAATCTGGAGGGCGAGGAAACGCGTCGAATCCTCGAGACTGCGCTGCGGCCGATGCTGGAACGAAACATCGATACTGTGGTCCTGGGATGCACCCACTATCCGTTTGTCATTCCATATATTCAAGAAATCGTGGGTAAGAACGTACGAGTGATCGACCCCGCTCCCGCAGTGGCGAGGCAGACTGATCGTGTGCTGGCTGCACAGGGGCTGAGAAATCGATCGGCAAGTCCGGGCAAGCTCAAGCTGTATACCTCGGGCAATCCGGATGCCCTGAAGTCCCTTTTGCCGAAACTCCTGGGGGAAGCGGGGAGAGTAGCAAGAGTTGAATGGATCAGCGATCGTACGATTGTGAAACTATCGCACTGAGTATTTCTTCACAAAAGGCTCGACGCTTAGCACGTCGAGCCCTTTCGCTCCCCGACGGTAAAACTACAGCGCCCAGGCGAGCATCATACCAAAGATGGCAATGATGACCCCCAAATGCAAGAAGAGATTGCTTCCCGTCACGAGATTGTCCAGCCCGAAGATGAATGGCAGGATGTAATTGATGATTACCAGCACGATCCCGATCAACGGCAGGAGCCCTTTGCGGTGTGCAAAATAATCCGAGGCGTTATCAATCAGCCGGGAAAGCCATTTCATATCTCTTCCTCTTCCTCGATTTCATCATGGTTGTTATGGGCGTTCCCGTTTACCTGCCAGCTGCTGAACTGCGCAAGGAGCCGGCCAGGGATTCGTCCATGCATGATCACGCCGCCGCGCCCATGCTCGATGCGCTCGACCTGCCCTGCCTCATGGAACAGTGAGATCAATGCTCCCTGCTGGTAGGGAAGCCGTACCTGAATCGGCGCGTAGGTCTCATAGAGCTCCTGCTGAATGACGCTCAGCAGCTCTTTGATGCCTTCGCCCTTCAAGGCGGAAATTATTTCTGCCCTTTCGAAGTTACTGACAATATCCCTCGCCGCCTCCGGATCGCGCAACTGGTCCACTTTGTTCAGCGCCGTCACCGTAGGGATATGACTTGCACCCAGGTCTTCCAACGTCTGCTGGACAGCCTGATACTGGTTGAGGGCGTTGGGGTGCGAGATATCCACCACATGCAGAAGCAGATCGGCTTCGACGATCTCTTCCAGCGTCGCGTGAAACGACTCGACCAGAGTAGTCGGCAACTTCTGAATGAATCCCACCGTGTCGGTAAGCAACGCCTGGTAACCACCCGGCAGCTCCACGCGGCGGGTTGTCGGGTCCAGGGTGGCGAACAGCTGGTCCGCAACGTAGACATCTGATTTGGCGATCTTATTCAACAGCGTGGACTTGCCCGCGTTGGTATATCCAACGAGCGCCACGGTCGGTATTCGGGAGCGCTTGCGCTGGGCGCGGTAGCGCATGCGATGGGCGCGCACCTTTTCCAGTTCCTTTTTTAGCTGCGAGATGCGCTTACGGATGGCGCGCTTATCGACTTCCAGTTGTGTTTCGCCCGGTCCACGCAAACCGACGCCGCCCGTCGAGCCGGCGCGGCCGCCGCCACCGCCTGCCTGCCGCTCGAGGTGGGTCCATTGACCCGTCAGCCGCGGCAGGTAGTATTCATATTGGGCAAGCTCTACCTGCAGCATGCCCTCACTCGTATGCGCGTGTTGCGCGAAGATGTCCAGGATGAGCGC
>DATHTH010000158.1:0-3755 GCA_035463495.1 Anaerolineales bacterium
GCATGCCGCAGGAAATCGTCATCCGCCTCCATTTGAAGGGCCTGGAAGACTTCCGGCTCACGTCTACCGGTGAGAGTATTGGAGCTTCTATCTCGAGTGGAGATGAGCCCACGATCCAGCAGAGGCTCATCTCCCCCGGCAGCGAGACGCCGATCCTGCCGGGTCATCCTCTGTGGATGAACATGGATATCGTCTCCGAACAGTCTGAACCGACCATCCCCTTGGAAGGTGGATATTTCGAAATTGCCCTTCCAAAGGAGTTTTTGGCACAAGCGGGAAATTCCTTTGAGATGCAATGGATCGATTTTTACCGATAGAACAAGGAGGCAAGCGAGAGAAGATATCTTATTCCCACATCATTGTACGAGATCAGAAATACTGTCCGAGCCAAATCGCAAATGAGGAGAATCCCATGAGCAGGAAAAAGCACTGGTTTCACTGGATATTGCTGATCGTAATGATGTTTAGTTTGTCGTCTACGTCAACCGCTATGGCGCAGGAGGCAGATGAGACGGCGGTCTATATCATCCCCAACGTGTTCGATGTGGAAACCCGTTCGGTCATCGCTGCCACCGGCGCGTTGATCCTCGAGGTGGGTCACGATTACGTCCTGGTCGAAGCGACCGACCAGGAGCGAAGAGAGATTGAGAGAGCGCTGAAAATCAAAATCGAAAGACCGACCGAGCAGCAGGCAGTGATCCTGGCATTCCCAACTGCCGACTCAGCCTATCATGACTACGCGGAAATGGTCGCGGAGATCCAGCAGGCGGAGGTTGACCACGGGGCGATCTTTGATCTCTTTCCTATCGGTACCTCATACGAGGGTCGCACCATCTGGGCGGGCAAGATCTCCGATAACGTCGCCGCAGATGAAGCCGAGCCGGAGGTGCTCTTCACCCATCACCAGCACGCCCGCGAGCACCTGACGGTGGAAATGGCTCTCTATACCCTCAAGATGCTTACCGATGAATACGGTTCGAACCCTCAGGTCACAAGCCTGGTCGATAACCGGGAGATCTGGATGGTCTTCGATATGAATCCGGACGGGGGCGAGTATGATATCGCCACCGGGACGTATCGCTCGTGGCGGAAGAACCGCCAGCCAAACAGTGGCTCGTCGGCCATTGGTACGGACCTGAACCGCAACTGGGGCTATCGCTGGGGCTGTTGCGGCGGCTCGAGCGGAACAACCAGCAGCGAGACGTATCGTGGGCCTGCGCCGTTTTCTGCACCGGAAACGCAAGTAGTGCGCAACTTCGTCAACTCGCGCGTGATCAACGGGAAGCAGCAGATCACCGTGGCAATCGACTTCCACACCTACAGCGAGCTGGTCCTCTGGCCGTACGGGTACACGACCACCGACGTGCCGCCGGATATGACCGCCGACGATCGCAACGCGATGGCGCTCATGGGACAGGCAATGGCAGCCTCGAACGGTTATGTCCCCCAGCAAGCCAGCGACCTGTATATCACCGATGGCACGATCAACGACTGGCTATATGCGCAACATGGGATCCTGAACTACACCTTCGAAATGTATCCACGCACGTCTTCGCAGGGCGGTTTCTATCCTCCGGATGAGGTCATCCCCACGGAGACGGCTCGCAATCGGGACGCCGTGCTGTACCTGCTTGAGCAGGCAGCCTGCCCATATGGGGTGATCGGCAAGAGCAATGAATATTGTGTTGCCACAAGCACAGGCTTTCGAAGCCCGACAGCTCAGGCCGCGGTAACATCTGGCTCCGGTGATAACAACGGCTTCCAGACCACCGCCGCCAACGGGCTGGTAGATGATGGACAGTATGCCGTGGACACGAACAGTGGTTCCAACAACAACACATCCTGCACAAACACTGGCAAGGACCGGCATGTATTTTCGAACTATGGATTCAATATCCCGGCTGGGGCCTCCATCCAGGGCATCGAAGTGAAGCTAAACTCTAGAGTAGACAGCACCACCGGCTCACCCCGCTTCTGTGTCCAGCTCTCATGGAACGGAGGCGCCTCATGGACGAACCCGGTCACGTCTGCAACCCTGTCTACCAACGAAACCGTCTACACGGTTGGCGGTGTGACCAATACCTGGGGACGAACATGGAGCAATGCGGATTTCAACGATGCCAACTTCCGCCTGCGCCTGGTCATGGTCGCCAGCAATACCTCGCGAGACTTCTCGCTCGACTGGGTCGGCGTGCAAGTGAGGCACTCGCCATAAGCTGACTGATCCCCGACTAAAGAGCTGCGCAGACTGGTCTGTGCAGCTCTTTGTTTTAAGCACATGATACGACTGGAATAGCGAACAAGTGTTCTGATATACTATATTTTACCTATGCTGACCGACACGCAAGTGCTTCAAGATTATGCTGACTGTATCGAGGACGTGATGCGCTACATCCGCGCCCATCTGGGCGAGCCGCTCGACCGGGAAACATTAGCGGCGATCGCGGGATTCTCCGTCCCCCACTTCCACAGGGTGTTTACCGCGCATGTCGGTGAGAGCGCCATCGGCTACATTCGACGCATCCGGCTGGAACGCGCCGGGCGCAAGCTGCGCATGGGTGCAGTGGACATTACCGAAGTGGCTCTGGCTGCAGGGTATGACAGCCACGCCTCTTTTAGCAAGGCATTCAAGCAGCACTTTGGTCTCAGTCCCAGCGAGTTTCGTCAGCTCGGCTGCTGGGCAGCCACACAACTTCTCAGAAAAGGATAAACGATCATGAAAATCAAGTTGACCAGCGTATCGATCGACGACTATGACAAAGCCCTCACGTTTTATACCGAAGTTATGGGGTTTGTCAAAAAGCAGGATATGCCGCTGGGAGAGGGTGCCCGCTGGATCACGGTGGTCTCCCCGGAAGAGCCCAACGGGACAGAGCTACTTCTGGAGCCGAACGCCAGCTACCCTGCCATGAAGGCTTTCAAAGAATCGCTCGTCAAAGATGGAATCCCCTTTACGGCGTTCCAGGTGAACGATGTTCAACAAGAATATGAGCGGATGAAGGAGCACGGCGTGGAATTCACCATGGAGCCAACCAATATGGGCATGTGGACTGCGGCGATCTTCGACGATACCTGCGGAAACCTCATCGAGATTTACCAGCTGAACGTGTAAACGCCAGACCATCGAAATCAAGAGACGGAGACGACACAATTTGTGGTCTCCGTCTCTTCTTTTAACGCCGCATCCACTCGTGGCACAGCGCAAGAATTTAGAAAAACAACAGCGCCGCGCTACTCGCCCAGGCGAACAGGAACTGTGGGACGAGGCTGATGAGGACCGTCGCAACAGCCGTCCCAATCGTGGTGAGGTCGAGGAAGGATTCGCGCTCGGTCTGCGGCTCGCCGTCGCGCATGTACATGATCACAACCACGCGCAGGTAGTAGTACGCAGAGATCAGCGAGGTCAGCACGCCGATGATGGCAAGGCCGGTGAATCCACCGGCGATCACCGCCCGGAATAGGTAAATTTTGCCAACCAGCCCGATGGTGGGCGGCAGTCCAATGAGCGAGAGCATGAACACGGTCATGGCAGCTGCGAGCACGGGGTGCTTGCGCGCAAGCCCGGCGTAATCGTTCAGCTCCAGTCCCTTGCCGGCTTCGCGTTCGAGGGCGATCACCACGCCCCAGGCGCCGAAGTTGGTGATGGCGTAGGCAACCAGGTAAAACAGACCGGCGGCAATCGAAACCGGCGCGACGTCTGGATTCCCATACGGCACGAATGCCATCAGGATGTAGCCCGCATGCGCGATACTGGA
>DATHTH010000159.1:0-12921 GCA_035463495.1 Anaerolineales bacterium
GGCAGGTCCGCGACCCGGGCGCGATAGTCGGCGATCCAGTCTATGAGCTGGTGCCCAAACTTGCGAAATTCTTCTGGGTTCATAGGATGTCTTTCTACGACTTTGCCAGTGTAGTCTTATGCCCCGCTGCTTTATTTTCCAGCAATTCTAAAACGAAACACAGAGATGACATGCGGTTGAGATAGCGCTGCAGCTCGGGGTTCTTGATCTCTTCGGCGTCGAACAGCTCCACCACGCGGCGCTCTGCCCTACGCACAATAGCGCGCGCCAGCGAAAGCGCCGCGCCGGCGACCGAATCGCCCGGGAGGATGAATTCCTTTGGCATCGCCACGAGTTTGCTCAGTTCATCCGTCCGCTCTTCGAGCCAGGCAACGCGCCCTGCATCGATGAACTGGAACTTCTCTGCATTTTCAGGTGTTGCTGCGACCTCTGCCATCAGCCGGTACAAGTCACGCTGCGCCTCGAGCAGGATGCCGCTGGAATGTGGATGGATGCATTGTGCCCGCGCCAGTCCCAGCGCCGCGGTCGACTCGTCCAGCGTGCCTACAGCTTCGATGCGGGCATGATACTTCGCCACGCGTCCCTCGCCCAGGAGGTTGGTGGTCCCGTCATCCCCTTTCGAGGTGTAAAAGCTCATGCGGTCATTATAACCAAACTGTCAGGCCGTCACATACGACCTCATGTATTCAAAGCGTCGTTTACCCACAGGGTCCGCTCCGCTTACCCGCAGGGTCCGCTCCGCTTACCCACAGGGTCCGCTCCGCTTATAATCGAACGATGCTCAAGCCTTACCACATCGAGATCATGCGCATTGTATTAGACGATATTGCCAGCCCGCGAGCGGTGAAAAAGATGATCGATGCAAATTTGAAACAGGACCGTTTGAGTGGGCTGCTCGGTCACGATGAATACCATTTCGATAACAATGCCTTCGTAGAATCGCACGCTTACATCGAGGAACAGCGTGCTCTGGTGCTCTCTTCGCTCCGGGCGAATCGTGTTTGCTCGGCGTGGTCTGCCTTCGGACGATTGACGCACACCGTCCAGGATTTCTATGCCCACAGCAACTACATTGAGCTGTGGCTTGCCTATCACTCAGCGGGGGCAGTTCCAGCGCCTCCGGATGTGGACCCCCTCGATTCAAACTTGATCTATTCTCCAGCGCTGCGCTCCGGCAAAGTCTATGTGCTGGAAGCATTGACGTTGATTCCCGGCTTCGAACCGCTCATCATGCCCTTGCTACCGCGCGACTCCCATGCCTGGATGAATATCGACTCCCCCGGGCACGGACTGAATTTTGCTTACGCCTTCCATGCAGCCGTCAAACGGACGAAGATCGAGTTTGAGAGGACGGTAAAGAATCTGCCGGAAGAGTTAGTCACCTTGTTTGTGGATCAGTAGGTCTCGTTTTTATACTACACTTATTGTAAGGAAAAGGCAATGGTTATTCAAAGTACGGACCAAATTGGACAGGTAATCCGCAATGCCGTTGCATTCAATGTTAAAAATTGGGTTGGTGGCGAGATGAATTCTGATTCCCTGATCCAGTCCGTGCAGGATTTCTTTTCTGTCTTAGAGCAACGGAAGATCAATTACGTCCTCGTTGGGGGAATTGCAGTCCTTCATTATGTAGAAGGAAGAAATACCCAGGACTTGGATTTGCTCATGTCGGTTGCATCATTAGAAAAGCTGCCCGAGTTGAAGATCTCCAGCCAGGATCTGTATTTTGTTCGAGCGAGCTATAACGAATTACAGATTGATATTCTGCCTACGAAAAATCCGCTTTTCGAGAAAGTCCACAGGGGATATACAAAGGTGGAAAGATTCCTTGACCGCACGATTCCACTGGCAACGGTAGAAGGTTTGTTGCTGCTAAAACTGTACGCTCTGCCCTCTTTATACCGACAGGAAAATTTTTCACGGAGCGGGATTTACGAGAACGATATCGCCACCTTACTTCACTACTATCGGCCAGATGTATCTGCTTTGTTGAACGAACTGGCTAACTATGTAAATGAGGGTGATCTTGCAGAGATGAAAAATGTGATCTCTGATATCCAAAAGCGGATTAAGCGTTTCAAAACGTAGTCTGATGAGAGGGATATTGAGTAAATAAAAACAAGTACACACGCTGCATGTGTACTTGTTTTCTTGCCTACCTGACTGCTTCCTACAACTTCTCAAGCTCACCCACCATCCTGCTCAGCACGTCGAAGCCGCCCTGCCAGAACTCTGCCGAGCGAATGTCGATGCCGGCATCCGCAAGGATCTTTTCGGGCGCTTCCGATCCGCCTGCCGAGAGAATCTTAAGATATCTGGGCTTGAACGACTCTCCCTCCACCCTGTATTGCTGGTAGAGCGAGAACACCAGCAGCTGCCCGAAAGCATACGCGTACACATAGAACGGCACGTGATAGATATGGGGGATCGAGACCCACTCCCATTTGAATTCGTCGCTGATGTCGACCGAGTCGCCGAATTGCTGCTTCAAGTTCTCCAGATACGCCGCCGAGAGCTCATCCGTGGAGGCGTTCTTCTGGATCATCTCGTGCGCCTCGCGCTCGAACATCGCGAAATAGATCTGGCGCAGCACTGTTGCGAAGGCATCATCCATCTGTTTGAACAGGATATCGCGCCGCACGGCTTCGTCGGTCTCTTCAGAGAGCAGCTTTTCGGTCAGCATGATCTCGCCGAACGTGGAGGCCGTCTCCGCTAATGGCAGGGACGAGTGGAAAGTAAAGGTGGTGTGCTCGGAAGCCAGCATGGCATGGATGGCATGCCCGAGCTCGTGCGCCAGCGTAGCGACATCCCGCGCCCGGCCCGTGTAGTTCATCAGCACATAGGGGGTATCCTCGGGGTTGATCGCGGCGCAGAACGCCCCGCCTTGTTTGCCTTTGCGGACCTCGCTGTCGAGCCGGTCCTGGTCGAAGACCCGCTGTGCCAGCTCGCCAACGCGCGGCTCGAAGGCGCTGAACGATTCCAGCACCATCCGCGCTGCATCTCCAAATTCGAAGGCTTTGTCTGATTTCGCAAGTGGGGCATAAATATCGTAGCGGCGTAGTCTCTCCAGACCGAGCTGTTTTGCTTTCAACTTAAAGTAGCGCTGGAAAATAATCGCATTCTTCTTAGTGACGTTCATCAATACGTCGACCGCTTCATCGGGGACGTCGTTCGCCAGGTTGCGGACGGAGATGGGGCTGCTGAACTTGCGCAGGAGGATGTTCTCATTGTGCCAGTCGCGGGCGCGGGTCTGGTACATCTGGCCCAGCACGTTGCCGTCCTCGCCGTAAACCCGGTACAGCTCCTGGTAGGCGCGGGCGCGCAGGTCAGGATCGGATCCCTGGATGTAAGGCTGCAGCTCGGCGCGTGTAAGCTCTTTGACCTCGCCGTTCACCTCGAGCTTGAACACGTAGCGGTTCGTCATGGCGTCGTAGAGGTTGACCAGCGCGTTCGAGCCGGTCACGTCCTTGAGGTTGATCACTTGCTCCTCAGCTTCGCTCAGGGTGTACGGCTTGAACTTGCGTATGGCTTCGAGGTAGTAGCGATAATCGCCGGAAGACGCCATCAGGCGTTCGGCGTTGGCTTCGTCTAGCTCCTTCCACCACAGGCTGAAAAAGAGCGTGCGGTTCTGGATCTCTGCGACGAACTGCTGGACGCGCCCCACCAGGCTCTGGGCATTCTGGTCCTGGGTATCGGCGGCGAACGCCAGGCCTGCATATGCATACATCCTGTTCACCACCCGGGTCGCCTCTTCGGAGGCGCGCACGATCGCCAGGAATGTCTCGGAGTCCATATCCGGGTTGAGCCTGCCGCGGACCCCCTCGAACGATGCGACCTGTTCCTCTATGTTCTCGAACGCGCCCTGCAGCTCGGGGCTGTCGAAACCGGGGAAGAGCTGGGTGAGGTCCCATTTCTTGACCGTATAAGTGTTAATCGTATGAGCCATACTTCAAGTTCTCCTTTAGATGTTTTTTACCACGAAGTCCGATCGTTTCGTAGCGACGAAAGATGTATTTCGAGGTGTATTTTTATTAAGTAGAGTTCACAATCACCTTTGTCTCAGAGGCTCGAGCGGATGTGGACGATGTCGCCGTCCTTGACCACATATTCCTTTCCCTCCAACCTCAGCTTACCCTTGGACTTGGCTTCGTTCATTCCGCCCAGGCTGACCAGGTCATCATAGTGCACTACCTCGGCTCGTACGAAGCCACGCTGCAGATCGGTGTGGATCTCGCCTGCGGCCTCCTGCGCGCTTGCCCCGCGCCGCGTCTCCCAGGCGCGGACCTCGTCCTCGCCCACCGTGAAGAACGACTGCACCTGGAGCAGATCATAGGAGAGGCGGATCATCTTGTTCAGGCTTAGCTCTTCGATGCCATACTCCTGCATGAAGAGCGCGGCATCCTCCGGCGAGAGTTGGGCGATCTCCATTTCGAGTTTGCCCTGCAGTGCCACCGAAGGGGTCTCGAACTCCCAGACGGGTGCGGTCTGCCCTTCCCCCATATTGAAGACAATCAGCACCGGCTTGCGCGTAAGCAATCCAAAACTGGAGAGGATTTTATGCTCCTCCGGCGTGACCTCCACCTTCCGTAGAGGGATATTTTCGGACAGCACATCCCGCAGGCGTTGAAAGAGAACGGTCTGGCGCTCGTTGTCTGCCTTATCGGTGCCGCCTTTCTTGCGCTCCTCCGTGAGTCGCTCCAGCTTGCGCTCTACCGCAATCAGGTCGTTTAAAAGCAGCTCGCTGAGCATGATATCTGCGTCGCGCGCCGGGTCCAGGCTTCCCATCGTGTGCGGGACGCTGTCGTCCTCGAAGCCGCGCGTCACCAGGAGAAAGCCGTCCATCTGGGTCAGCTGGTTCAGCAGCTGGCCGGAAATGCCGCTTTTCGCCGCGCCGCTCTCCAACCCGGCAATATCGGCATACGTTACTTTAGCATAGATGGTCTTCTTCGGCTTGAACATCGCCGAGAGCCGGTCTACGCGCGGGTCTGGGACATCCACCACAGCAGTATGGACTTCGAAGCGTCCAGCCGAAGCAGTAGTCGGCGCATGGCCGCGTGTCACGGCATTGAAAATGGTGGTCTTTCCTGACTGGGGTAATCCGATGATCCCTAATTTCATCTTATCCTTTGTTTTGTCTCCTGAACCAGAAAGACTCCGCGTCTTTGCGTATCTGTGGTTACGTTTCGGGGTCTTACAGAAATTTTACTTGACCTTCATCTTATGAGTGGTATACTTTGCTGCGCTTAGCCGAAGTGGCGGAACAGGCAGACGCGCACGACTCAAAATCGTGTTCCCTCCGGGAATGAGGGTTCGATTCCCTCCTTCGGCACTCGCTTCGCTCGACTTTGTTCGCTTTGCACCAATGGTAACATCCTCCGACAGGGAGGATGTTTGTTTAATCCGGTTGTTCTCGGCATACTCTCTTCCAGGGTTGACTTTCGATATTCTACACCATAGAATGAAACCCGCCACCATCTCCATCATAAAACGTGCGCCAAGTTATCAAAAATAAGAGATAATAAAGCAACAGCTCAAGAGACGGAAAACGCTCCACACTTCAAATACCGGAGGTCGCCATGCCATCAATGAATGACGTTCTGGGCGTGATCATGGGAGGAGGTAAAGGTACGCGTCTGCACCCTCTCACCAAGATGCGCTCCAAGCCGGCGGTGCCGATTGCGGGGAAGTATCGCCTGATCGACATCCCCATCAGCAACTGCATCAATTCGGGGATTTTTCGAGTGGCGATCCTGACGCAGTTCAACTCGGTCTCGCTGCACCGCCACATTTCCCAGGCGTATAACTTCGACGTATTTCACACCGGCTGGGTGCAGATCTGGGCTGCTGAGCAGACGCCCCAGAGCGCGGACTGGTACCAGGGTACGGCAGATGCAGTCCGCAAGCAGCTCTTCGAGATCCAGGCAACGGGCGCGGAGTATGTGCTAATCCTGGCGGGGGACCACCTGTACCGCATGGACTACTCGGCGATGGCAGATTACCACTGGGAAAAGAATGCCGATATCACGGTGGCGGTCCAGCCCGTGGCAATGAGCGACGCCTCCCGCTTCGGCGTTCTGAAGCGCGAAGCAGATGGCCGCATCTCCGACTTCTTCGAAAAGCCCAAAGACCCCGACATCCAGAAAAAGTTTATCAGCCGCGAGGACCCAAAGCGCCCCCTGCTGGGCTCGATGGGAATTTATATGTTCAAGGCCCGGGTGCTGACGGATCTTCTCATGTACCACCTGCGGCATGACGATTTCGGGGGCGAGATCATCCCTGAGGCGATCAGTTCTCACAGCGTGCACGGCTTCGATTTCGACGGTTACTGGGAGGACATCGGGACTATTCGCTCGTTCTACGAGACCAATCTGCAGCTGACCAGCGCCGACCCGCCCTTCAATTTCTACGACCCCCGGGCGCCGATCTACACTCATGCCCGGTTCCTGCCAGGCTCCACGGTGGAGGACAGTGAGCTGAGAGATGTGCTGATCGCGGAGGGCTGCCAGATCCGCAAGGCAGAGATCACACACTCGATCGTCGGGATCCGCAGCCAGATCGCGGAAGGGACGGTGATCAAGGACAGTATCTTGATGGGCGCTGATTACTACCAGCTGGAGAAACCGCGTGGCAACCTGCCCATCGGGATCGGCAGGAACTGCCATATCGAATCGGCAATCCTGGATAAGAACGTCCGCGTCGGGGATGACGTGGTCATCCGTCCCTTCCCGGCTGACCGGGACATTGATAACGACCTATACTTTGTGCGGGATGGGATCGTCGTGATCGCCAAGAACACAGAGCTGCCCTCCGGCACGCGGATCGAGCCCGCTCAATGATTATTTTCGTCACATTGACAGCCTCTTGAGCAAGGCGTAGACTCAGAATTGCCCAAGGAGTATGTTCTCAGCCGTCACACGGAGGTGTGGCGGTTTCTTTTTGCGGCGCAAGTTTTGAAGTGGAGAATCGATGAGCGAATACGGGCCGGTTGTTATTATTATCTTGCAGTTGATCTTTCTGGAAGGAATCCTTTCTATCGATAATGCCGCCGTGATTGGCGCGCTGGTCTCGCCGTTACCGGATAATGAGCCTGTCGTCTGGCCTTCATCGCTCCAGCGAATCGGGGAAGGGCTGCATCCTGTCCTGGGGAACCAGCGCATGGCTGCCCTGCGCGTGGGATTACTGGGCGCCTACACGGGCCGCGGGTTGATGTTATTGATGACGAGCTTCCTGATTCACAATTCATGGATCAAGCTGCTCGGCGCCATCTATCTCATCCATCTGGCGCTCGATAATCTCGGAGATATGACAGGTGGAGACAGTGACCTGGATGGCGAGGTACAGCCCGTCAAAGCGCGGTCTTTTTGGGCTACCGTGCTGACGGTCGAGCTCATGGACCTCATCTTCAGCATTGACAATGTTGTGGCGGCCGTTTCGCTCTCCGAGCAGCTCTGGGTGGTGATGGCCGGTGTAGGCATCGGAATCCTGACCATGCGTTTTGCAGCGGGCATCTTCAGTTATGCGGTGAGTCGGGAGCCAATCCTCAAGCCGGCTGCCTATATTCTCGTGTTCAATATCGGGGTGGAATTAATTCTTAGCCAGGTCTGGCATATGGAGATCTCGGACCTCGTCCGTTTTGGGATTTCGGCAGCTACGATCCTTGTGGCAATTGCCTATGCCCATAGCCCCTTCCTGCAGCGATTCCGTTTTGTGCTGATCTGGCTGGCGCAGGGTATCGGTATTTTCAACGCATTTATGGATTGGATGCTTGCGCCGCTGCGCGGGCTGATCCGGCTGCTTCTGAGTCTTTCGAAATTCTCCCCGGGCGTGAAACCCACTTGACCGATCGGAGGCGTATGTTTACCATCCAGACCCCTAAGACTACTAATGATTTTAAAGCCTACTATGCTTTACGCTATCGGGTGCTGCGTGAGCCATGGGGGCATCCCAGGGGCACGGAAAAAGATGACTATGAGCCGATCAGCGAACACTTCATGGCTATGAACGAAAAGGGTGACGTGGTGGGTGTGGCAAAACTGTATGAAAAAACCGCATGTGTCGGTCACGTTTCCCATGTAGCTGTCGCCCCGGAATATCAACACAGGGGTGTGGGTCGCCTGCTGTTGGAAACCGTCGAGCAGCGGGCTCGCAGCCGTGGCTTTCATACCCTTGGTATTATGGCGCGGGTCACAGCCGCTGCCTATTTCGAGAAGTACGGATTTCGAATTGTGAGTATTCCTGCGCCTCACCTGGCGATGGTGTATCTGGTCTGGATGGAAAAAGCCTTCGTCTAAGCTCTATTACTGCCCTGCCGACGGAAGCGGGCACTCACTTGACAGTGATTCAATTTGGAGTAAACTGAATCCAGATGAGCAACGGCTGCGACGCAATGATGTGGGCTGGCGGGACCACCACTTCAAACGTGGTGGTCTTTTCATTGCCCGATATGTACACCCATCTGGAGAACTCTGCATGACCACTGAACAGAATAAACCCATCGAGCCTGTGCCGGTAGAGCCTGACTGGCATGCCCTCCCGGTGGCTGAGGTGTTCCAACGCCTCGAAAGCTGGAATGAAGGCTTAAGCCCGGACGCAGCTGTCGAACGGCTTGCCCGGTATGGTCCCAACGAGCTGCAAGCCGCGCGACATATCTCTCCCTGGGAAATTTTGTTCGAACAGTTCAAAAATGTCTTGATCATCATTCTGCTGATCGCCACCGCACTGTCGGCATTTCTGGGCGAAGGCGTGGACGCCATCGCGATCCTGGTTATTGTGATCTTCGCCGTGGTGCTGGGGTTCGTGCAGGAGTACCGCGCCGAGCGCGCCATCGAGGCGCTCAAAGAAATGGCTGCGCCGACGGCCGCCGTGCTGCGTAATGGTGAGGAAGAGGAGATCCCGGCGCGGGACGTGGTGCCAGGAGATGTCATCATCCTGCGCGCCGGGGATAAGATTCCGTCCGACGCGCGGCTGATCGAGTCGGTTAACTTGCAGGTGGAGGAAGCCGCGCTGACCGGGGAATCGGTGCCGGTGGAAAAGCATATCCAGCCGATCCCGCCGAATGGCGGTTCCCTGGCTGTGGGCGACCGCCGGAACATGGTGTATGGTGGCACGGCGGTGACATACGGACGCGGGCGCGCCCTTGCCACCGCTACCGGCATGCGCACCGAATTCGGCAAGATCGCTCAGCTGCTGCATACCGTTGAGAGCAGCCGGACCCCTCTGCAGGAGAACCTCGACAGGGTCGGTCATTTGCTGGCGCGGGCTGCCTTTATTATCGTAGCTATCATCGTTGGGCTCGGGCTGTTCCGCGGGCAGCCTCTGATCGAGATGATTTTGTTCGGCATTGCCCTCGCGGTCGCCGTGGTGCCGGAAGCGTTGCCTGCGGTGGTGACCATCTCTCTGGCGATCGGCGTGCAGCGCATGGTCAAGCGCAACGCGCTGGTGCGCCGTCTGCCGGCCGTGGAGACGCTGGGCAGCACCACCGTCATTTGTTCCGATAAGACCGGCACACTCACCAAAGATGAGATGACGGTTCGGAAGATATTTGTGCAGGGACAAGTGCTGGACGTCTCCGGGGCAGGCTATGAGCCGCATGGGGAGTTCTTGAGCAATGGTACGGCTATCGAATTCTCGAATGGATTAAAGGATTTGCTCCGTGGAGCCGTGCTGGCTTCCGACGCTCGCCTGGTCCACGGCGAAGATAAGCGCTGGCATATCAAAGGCGACCCGACCGAAGGAGCGCTGGTTGTGGCTGCCGCCAAAGCCGGTTTCAGAAAAATGGAGCTGGATCAAAGTTACCCGCGCATCAACGAGATCCCGTTTACGTCCGAGACAAAACGGATGACCACACTACACCAGATGGATGGGGGCGTGGTCGCTTTTTCGAAGGGCGCCCCCGAAATTCTGATCGAATCATGCACTCGACAATTGACCGCCGACGGTGAGCGACCTCTTGACCCGCTGAGCAAGGAACGCATCCTTGATGTGGCACGCCAGATGGCAGCGGATGCATTACGGGTACTGGCGGTGGCAACCCGCTCCGATGCTCATGTCGAGAATGCAGAACGAGATATGACTTTTCTTGGATTACTCGGCATGATCGACTCGCCGCGCCCCGAGGCAAAGACAGCCATCCGGACCTGTGAGGAAGCCGGTATTAAGGTTGTGATGATCACAGGCGACCATCCACTCACGGCTCAGGCGGTGGGGCGGGAGCTCGGTCTACTCAAGAACGGCCATGTCGTCACAGGTGCTGAGCTGGAAGCCCTGAGCGAAGAAGCGTTTGCCGAAAGAGTGGATGACATCGAGGTCTATGCGCGGGTCTCGCCCGCACATAAGCTCAGGGTGGTCAGCGCTCTCCAGAACAGGGGCCATATCGTCGCTATGACCGGAGACGGCGTCAACGACGCGCCCGCCCTGAAGAAGGCGGATATCGGCATTGCCATGGGAATCACCGGCACGGATGTCACCAAAGAGGCCGCCGCCATGACGCTCACCGACGACAACTTTGCCTCCATTGTCGCAGCCGTCGAAGAAGGGCGAGGCATCTTCGGCAACATCAAGAAGTACCTGATGTATCTGCTCTCTTCCAATATCGGAGAGATCCTGCTCATGGCGGGAGCCACGCTGCTCGGCATGCCGCTTCCGCTTACCACCGTCCAGATCCTGTACATCAACCTTGCCACCGATGGCTTGCCGGCTCTGGCGCTCTCGGTGGACCCGCCCGAACCCGATTTGATGAAACGCTCCCCGCGCGATCCTCGTGTCGGCATTTTTTCGCGCCCTGTCATCATTCTCATGGTGATCGGCGGCGTCTGGCTGGGGATTGTGAACCTCATGCTATTCACCTGGGCGCTGCGCAGCGGCCGCAGCCCGGAGGAAGCCCGCACGATGACCTTCGTTTCGGTGGTGCTGTTCGAATTCTTCAAAGCCTACAACTTTCGCTCGGACCACAATTCCGTTTTTCTAAAGCCATTTGCCAACAAGTGGCTGAACCTGGCAATCCTCTGGGAGCTGCTGCTGTTGAGCCTGATCGTATACCTGCCGTTCATGCACACCGTTTTCGGGACCTTCAGCCTACCGCTGGTGGATGTGCTCATCGTCCTTGCCCTGTCTGTGACAGTCGTACCCGTGCTCGAGCTGGGCAAGTGGATGGTCCGCCGCGGTTGGTTTGGAGCGTTTATGTAATTCCCAAATACCAGTCTCTGACAGAAAAACGGGTTACGTGTGGTTCACGTAACCCGTAATTCTTTCACATGGAATGATTTGCGGTGGATAGAGGAGATGCCCAGCCGCTGCATGGCAGAGCGATGTGCGCGGGTCCCGTACCCTTTATGTTCTCCCAGCCCATAGCCCTCGTAATGAAGATCAAGCTCGCGCATCAACTCATCGCGTGCCGTCTTTGCCAGGACGGAGGCTGCCGCGATGCTCAGGCAGAGCGCATCGCCCTTGACGATGGCAGTCTGTGAGATCTCGAGCTGCGGCAGCTCGAGACGGAAATCGGTCAACAGATATTGAGGAGGGATGGCAAGCTCATTCAGGGCGCGCAGCGCCGCCAACCGGGTCGCGCAGACGATGCCGTGCGAATCGATTTCCTCCGCCGAGGCAAAGCCGACAGCCCAGGCCCGCGCGACTTCCTTGATGCGCGGCGACAGCGCTTCCCGCTCGAGGGGAGTCAGCTGCTTGGAATCCCGCACCCCAACCAGCGTCCGAGAAAGCAGCTTTTGACTGCGCGGCAGGATTACTGCCCCAACTGCCACAGGTCCCGCCAGAGCGCCGCGCCCGGCTTCGTCCAGACCGGCGATGTGTCGGAAGCCCGCCTTCCAGAACTGCGATTCATAAAAGGTATCCGGATCAACCCGCATCATACAAACCCCGCCGCGCGTTGCTATGGATGTGAAAAATATCCTGGATCATGCGGACCGCATCCCGGAGGGCGCTGACCTTGCTGTCGGAAAAATGGTGCCAGTGGATGGGAATTTCCACGACCCGATATCCATGCCGGCGGGCGATGTACAACAGCTCGATATCGAAGGACCATCCCCTCATTGTCTGGCGGCTGAACAAATCCCAGGCGACATCGCCGCGGAAACACTTAAAACCACACTGGGTATCGTTCAATCCTGGCAGGATCAGCATCTGGATCAGGAGGTTGATGCCGCGCCCGCCCCAGTGACGATAGGACGGCTCGTCATAACGCACGGACCCTTTTGCCTCACGCGAGCCGATGGCAATATCGCAGTTCTGAAGCGCTGGGGGCAGAAATTTGGCGATTTCCTCCACCGGCATGGAGAGATCCGCGTCGCACATAAAACGATAATCCCCGCGGGCGGCAAGCATTCCGCGCCGGACCGCAGCCCCCTTCCCTTTCTCACTTTGCAGCACCTGCAGATTCTCGTGCTGTCTCGCAAACTGCTGCGCGATCTGGTGAGTTTGGTCGCTGCTGCCGTTCTCGACCACGATCACTTCGGACGTGTATGGCTGCTGCCCAAGGAAATGAAAAATCTGCTCCAGCGTACCGGGCAGACGGTTCTGCTCGTTGTGAGCCGGAATGATAATGGAAAAAAAAGGCTTCAAGGCAGCAGGAATGTAGGATTAAGAAGTAAAAGAGCAAAGACGACCAGGATGCATAACAGGGCGATTGCCAGCGCCGAGACAATTGCCAGCTGGGTCCCGGTCATGCCCAGGACTCTCGTGCGTGACGCGCTTGCAGCCGGTGAGGGCTGGACCGGACTGCTCTCGGCGATGGACGAAACCGATGCCTCCGGCAGGGCATCCGCCGGTTCTTCGTCCAGCATGGCAAAGTCGAAGTCCGCCGGGTCGAAGGGCTTGGCTTCCTCCGCGGCGTTGAAGATGGCGCGGGCACGTGAGACGGATTGCCCCGGAGGCTGGGTATCCTCTTCCTGCCAGGCAGGGCGCGCCTGG
>DATHTH010000160.1:0-16261 GCA_035463495.1 Anaerolineales bacterium
TGCCAGACTTGATAACGCCTGGTTCTCCCGCGCCCAGCTTACGGATTTTTTCGAGGCGTCCACATGCGTCACTTTCGCGCCCGCCGCCGCAGCCGCCAGGGTCGCCAGGCCCGTATATCCAAAGAGGTTGAGAACATTTACTTCTCTGTGTTCTCCGTGTACTCTGTGGTGAATTAACCCGCTGAACCAGTCCCAGTGCGCGGCGACTTCCGGGAACACGCCAAGGTGACGCCCGGGAGTTGTCATGACGAAAAAGCGCAGAGGATAAGCAGCCTGGGAAAGCGGCAACTGATATCGCATCTCCCATCTTTCCTCTATCTTCCTTTTAACATCCCAGTGCCCCCCGCTCTCCTCGCCGGTGGGCACAAACACCGCGTGCGCCTGCTTCCATTCGGCGTTTAGCGCGCGCTTCCACATTGCCTGCGACTCGGGCCGGGCGAACACATACTTGCCAAAGCGTTCGAGCTTCAAGCCATCGCCGCTATCCAGCAGGGCATAGTCCTGCCAGCGGGGGGCTTCAAGCAGTGCAAAGTGTGGCGTCGCGATCATAATGAGTAGGACATAAGTGGGAAGAGAAATCGGACCAAACTACTTGCTTTTTCATATAAAAAAGTTGTATAATGTGGGAGGAAGTGGTAAAAAGTGGTAAGGACGCCGGTTGCGCCGGCGTTCACCTGTTAATAAGGAATTATAGCACAAATGTTCTTAGGTCAGTTCCAGCACAATCTCGATGAAAAAGG
Organism: Anaerolineales bacterium; assembly: GCA_035463495.1. GTDB lineage: Bacteria > Chloroflexota > Anaerolineae > Anaerolineales > Villigracilaceae > Defluviilinea. Next base: position 741 of record DATHTH010000160.1, read on the forward strand.
GCGCCTGATGATCCCGGCGCGCTATCGCGAGCTGCTGGCGGCCGGCGCCTTCATCACCCAGGGCTTTGACAAGTGTCTGATGGTGATGACCGACGCTTACTTTGCACAGGTCTACGACCGCATCAACTCTATGAACCTGGCTGACCCGACTGCACGCCTCCTTCGTAGATTGATCCTTTCGAATGCGTACCCTGTCGAAGTCGATCGCGTCGGGCGGATCCTGGTACCCGGGAACCTCCGACAGGTGATCGAATTGAACGGCGAAGCGATCCTCGCCGGGCAGGGCGATTACTTCGAAGTCTGGAACCCTGCCGATTGGAACCTGCAGATGGATCAGCTGCAGGATATCGAGACCAATAACCAGCGCTTCGCCACGCTCGATCTTTCTCGTGGTTTTGCGTAGTAACGGCTTGAGCTGTTGAAAACTATTAACGACTGAAGTCGTTACTACATGAACGACTCACCGCACGAACCTGTACTTTACAAAGAGATTATACACGCGTTGCAGCCTCATACCGGGGGGCGCTATGTGGATGGGACATTGGGCGCGGGCGGCCATGCCCGCGGGATCATGGAGGCGTCTGCGCCAGATGGGCGCCTGCTGGGTCTGGATGTGGACCCGCAGGCACTTGCGATCGCTCGCAGGAACTTGGCTCCCTACGAGCACCGCATCCATCTGGCGCAAGCCTCCTATACTTCTCTCGCCACACAGCTGGCGCAGCTCGGATGGGAGGTGGTGGACGGCATCCTGCTCGACCTCGGCGCCTCCTCGATGCAGTTCGATACGCCCGAGCGGGGTTTCTCCTTCCAGCACGACGCCCCGCTGGACATGCGCTTCGGTCCTCACATCCCGCAGACCGCTGCCGACCTGGTGAACACCTACTCCGAGCGGGAGCTGGCCGACCTGATCTACCGCTACGGCGAAGAACGGGAGTCTCGCAAGATCGCCCGAGCCATCGTGAAGGCGAGACCGATCCACAGCACCCGCGAGCTGGTCGCCGTCATCGAAGCGGTCTCTCCCCGCAGGGGGGACCGTGTTCACCCGGCGACGCGAACGTTCCAGGCGCTGCGGATTGCGGTCAACGAGGAGCTGGCATCTATCGAGGATGTCCTGCCGCAGGCGGTGGCGGCACTCAAACCGGGAGGCAGAGTCGCAATTATCTCCTTCCACTCGCTGGAGGACCGCATCGTTAAGGATTTTTTCCGTGAGCAGAGCAAGAACCTGGCCAACCCGCCGTACGAACGGATCTATGAAGAAGAACGCAAGGCAACGCTGAAAGAGGTAAACCGAAAACCGATCACGCCCTCGGACGAAGAGATCAGAACCAATCCGAGAGCACGCAGTGCGAAGCTTCGCATTGCAGAAAAAATATAAATCTTAAACACGAAGTACACAACGTGCACCAAGGGGAAATATCAAGACCTTCGTGACCTTAGTGACCTTCGTGTTTAAGAATTAACCGACCAATCGCCCAAATATAAAGGTCGTTATGCAAGGACAAGCTACTCAAATTATTCACGCTTACAGACAAGCCCCCTGGCGGATTCAACGCCAGTGGATCGGCGCATTTTTGCTTGCCGTGATCTGCGCAGCCATGGTCGCGGCTCTGTATCTCGACGTCACCGCACGCACGGCAGTCGCCGGCCGCGAGATCCAGGAAATGCGTATTCTCATCTCCACGGTCCAGCGCGAAAACGCGGACCTGGAAACCCGGCTCGCCGACCTCACATCCACTGCGGTTATGCAGCGGCGTGCGGCGGAACTGGGCTATCGTCCGGTTCTGCCCGGTGAGCTAGACTATGTGGCTGTGCCCGGTTTCATCACCCCCGAGCCGGACATCCTGCTGGCAGCCAAGGACACCTCGCCGCGGATCGAGTCCATGCCCGCCGAATACACTCAATCCCTGCTCGAATGGTTCGATGACCGCATCCGTTTGGGAGCGCCACGCTAGCCATGAGACAGCAGTATGCCATCCGCTCTCTGATCATCGTCACCTGCCTGGTGTTTGTCGGGCTGGCGGTCATTACACAGATGATCCGGATTCAGATGAGCGAGCAGGCGATGATCTTCCTCTCGCAGGGCGATCGCTACTCGGGCGAGTTCCAGACCTTCTATCCCGAGCGCGGTGAGATCTATGATCGCAATGGACATCTGCTGGCGGGGAACCGGACTGTCTACGAGGTGGGGGTCAGCCTGCGGGACATGGAAAGCCCGGAAGTCATGGCCTCCGTTCTCAGTACGCACATTGGACTGACGTATGAAGAGATCTATACAAAACTGACCGAGTCCCCGGAAAGCTGGCAGTATGTGGTGATCCAGGATTACGTCAGCGTGGAGACTGTCGAGGCGCTGCAAAAAATGATCCAGGACCTCGACGATGCCGATGACCCGCGTTTGAGCGGCCTGGCGTTCAAGCCGCACCTGCAGCGCAGCTACCCTGAAAAAGACCTGGCTTCCAACGTGCTGGGCTTTGTCACCCGTGATGGGCGCGGCTACTTTGGCATTGAGGAAAAATACAATGACCTGCTGGCAGGCAACCCAGTGCAGGTCTGGGTGCCCAGCGACCCCAACAAGGCGACGGAGATCCCGCGGGTGCCGAACGGCACAACCCTTGTTCTCACCATCAATCGCGACCTGCAGGCAAACGTCGAGCGCATTCTCGACGAGGCGCTCATCACGCATGGCGCGAGCAACGGCACCATTATCGTCATGGACCCGCGTAACGGAGATATCCTTGCCATGGCTGCCACGCCGCGCATGGACCTTAATAACTATAACAATTACTTCTCCCTGTACGATGACGGCAGCCAGTACAACCGCTCGATCGGCATGTCATATGAGCCGGGCTCTGTGCTGAAGATCTTGACGATGGGGGCTGCGCTGGATGCCGGCGTTGTGCGTCCGGAGACCACTTTCGTTGATACCGGCGCGATCCAGGTGGGTGGAATTACCATCCAGAACTGGAACCGGGATTCGTGGGGCCAGCAAGACATGGTGGGCTGTTTGCAGCACTCCCTGAACGTCTGTCTCGCCTGGATCTCTTCCCAGATGGGCACGCAGTCATTTTATGGATACATGGAGCGCTTCGGGCTGGGGCACCCGACCGGCGTCGATCTGTCCGGCGAGGCTGCAGGGCGGCTCAAGGTCCCGGGCGATGGGGACTGGTATCCGGTGGATCTGGGGACCAATTCGTTTGGTCAGGGTGTGAGTGTCACGCCGCTGCAAATGCTGACGGCCGCCTCTGCGATTGCCAACGAGGGCAAGATGGTCACGCCGCACGTCCTGTATTCCATGGTGCGGGATGGTCATCAGTACAATGTCCCCGCTCAGTATGCCGGCTCGCCGATTTCGCCGGAAACGGCGCGGACATTGAATGACATGCTGGCTATTTCCCTCGAACAGGAATCGTCGCTGGCGCTGTTGCCTGGCTATCGCCTGGCAGGCAAGACTGGGACCGCCCAGATCCCGAAGGAGTATGGCTACGATCCTTACCATACCAATGTTTCCTTCGTGGGCTGGGGGCCGGTCGACGATCCGCGGTTCATGGTCTACATCTGGATGGAAAGCCCGAGCACATCCATCTGGGCATCACAAACGGCGTCTCCGGTGTTTGCCCAGGTTGCCCAGCAAAGCGTGATCCTGCTGGATATCCCACCCGACGCCGTGCGTCAACAACTGGCAATCGAATAAGATGCTAACTCTCGCCGATGCGCTCGAAGCCCTGATGAAGGTTCGTCCTCTCGCCACAACGGTCATCACCGAAGCGGTGATCGACTCGCGGCAGGTGATCCCGGGCTCGCTGTTTGTTGCTATCCCCGGCGAGAAGCTGGACGGACACGATTTCGTCGAAGAAGCTTTTCGACGCGGGGCTTCTTTTGCTTTAATCCAGAGGGAGCTCACAGGCACATTCCGGACTCTCGATCTGCGCGGCGTGGCGTCCATAGATGCATTTACGGGCGAAGAACTGGCTCCGCCGCTCTGTCTGCGTGTGGAAAACACCGTCCGTGCCCTGCAACAGATCGCGCGCTACTGGCGGCGCAAGCTGGACCTGCGCGTGGTGGGAATTACAGGCAGCGTAGGAAAGTCCACTACCAAGGAGATGGTGGCGGAAGTCCTGAGCACACGCTACCGCACGCTCAAAAGCCCGGGTAACCTGAACAACGAAATCGGCCTTCCGCTGACCATCCTTCGGCTTAGCTCCGGTCACCAGCGAGCGGTGCTCGAAATGGGGTTCTACGTGCCGGGGGAGATCGCGTTTCTGTGTGATATTGCCCTGCCCCAGGTCGGTGTGGTCACGAACATTGGCACCGTCCATGCGGAACGCGCCGGTTCGCAGGAAGCCATCGCCCGCGGCAAGTCTGAGCTGGTCCAGGCGCTGCCTCCGGCCCCAGAGGGCGTGGCGATCCTGAACTTCGACGATCCCTGGGTGCGGCAAATGGAAGAAAAAACCAAGGCGCGCGTCTTCTTCTACGGCTTGTCCCGTGAAGCCAACCTGTGGGCAGATAACGTTGTCGGGCTGGGGCTGGAGGGCATTCGCTTCCGGCTGCATTACCAGGGCGAGACGCTGCACGTGCGTATCCCGTTGATCGGACGCCATTCTGTGCATACCGCCCTGCGCGCCGCAGCGGTGGGACTGGTCGAGGGCATGAACTGGCAGGAAATCCTGGAGGGCTTAAATCAGGGACACACGCAGTTACGTCTGGCAGCCGTCCGGAGCCAGACGGGGGCGTTACTGCTGGACGATACATACAACGCCTCTCCTGAGTCCATGCTCGCGGCGCTGACCCTTCTGGATGAGCTGGAGGGGCGGAAGGTGGCTGTACTGGGTGACATGCTCGAGCTCGGTCCGTACGAACGCGGCGGGCACGAGATGGTCGGCCTGCGCGCCGCGCAAGTGGCAAGCATCCTGCTCACGCTGGGCGAGCGTGCGCATGTGATCGCTCAAGCTGCGCGGCGCGCAGGCATGAAAAAGACATCCATCTTCGAGTTCGACGAATTCGAGCCGCTCATGGAGTGGCTGAAAGCGAACCTCACCAAGGAGGACACAGTCCTGATCAAAGGCTCGCACGGGCTGCGCATGGATCGCATCACCTCCCTCCTGGAGGAGCGCTCGTGAAACAGACCACGTTCGTGCTCGGGCTGGCGATGCTGGCATTCGTGATGACCGTGATCTGGGGTCCGCCCTTGCTGCGCGTGCTCCGGCATTTCAAGGTCGGCAAGATCATCCGCGTGGACGAGCCGAGCCACCACAGCGTCAAGATGGGCACGCCCACTATGGGCGGGGTGCTGTTCATTCTGCCGGTCCTGTTGCTGACCGCCCTGCTCAACGCCGCGACGCTGATCGGCTTCACGGTGATCGGACGGTCCGTGCTGGTGCCGTTGATCGTCCTGGTGGGATACGCGCTGCTGGGTGCAGTAGATGACTGGGAGGGCATCCGGGGTAAGCGGCGCGGCGAAGGGATGCGGGCGCGCACGAAGTTCCTGGCGCAGGTGGTGCTGGCGCTCGGGACGGCATTTGTGCTCAAATACATCCTGGAGGTGCCTGAGATGCGGCTGCCGGGCATCAAGGGTGACATCGAGCTAGGCTTCTGGTATATCCCGATCGCGGCGTTCATTATTGTGAGCGAATCGAATGCCGTCAACTTCACCGATGGGCTGGATGGCCTGGCAGGGCTGATCTCTGCAACAGCGTTTGCAGCCTTTGGAGGGATTGCACTCATGCAGGGCCAGTTCTATCTGGCGCGCTTCTGTTTTACCATCGTCGGCGCGTTGTTCGGATTCCTCTGGTTCAACGTGCATCCGGCTGAGCTCATCATGGGCGATACGGGTTCTCTTGCGCTGGGATCCACGCTGGCTGTCATCGCCCTCATGACCGGTCAATGGCCGCTGTTACTGGTCATCGCGGTCATCCCGCTCAGTGAAGCCCTGAGCGTGGTGATCCAGGTGCTGTATTTCAAGTTGACGAAGGGCAAGCGCTTCTTCAAGATGGCGCCACTGCACTTGCATTTTGAGCTGCTGGGCTGGAGCGAGACCCAGGTCGTGCAGCGTTTCTGGTTGATCGGCCTGTTGACCGCCATGGTCGGCATGGGACTGGCATTGGTGTGATGATGAAAGACTGGAATCGCAAGCGTGTCCTCATTCTCGGTGCAGCCCGTCAGGGACTGGCACTGGCGCGCTGGCTGTCCTTGCACGGCGCACACGTCACGCTGAGCGACATGCGCGGCGAGGCAGAGCTGCAGGTGGCGCGTGAGTCGCTCGCCGAATATCGGATCCACTGGGCGCTGGGCGGCCATCCGCTGGAGCTTCTGGATTCCACAGATGTGCTTTGTCTCTCCGGCGGCGTCCCGCTGACGCTGCCGATTGTGGTCGAAGCGATGAAGCGAGGCATCCCGCTCTCGAATGACTCGCAGATCTTTATGGAAGTCGTTCCCTGCCGGACCATTGGCATCACCGGCTCGGCGGGCAAGACGACGACAACCACCCTTGTCGGTAACATGGCGAAGACCGCTTACGGTGATAAGGCATACGTCGGCGGCAATATCGGTGACCCGCTGATTAACTACGCGGACAACATGCAAGCCGACGACCTTGCCGTTCTGGAGCTTTCCTCCTTCCAACTGGATCAGTTGACGCTCTCACCAAATGTGGCGGCGATCCTGAACATTACGCCAAACCATCTCGACCGGCACGGCACGATGGAAGCGTACACATTTGCCAAGGCGCGCATTTTAGATTTCCAGAGCAACCAGGATGCTGCGGTTCTCGGACGTGATGACAAGGGCGCCTGGAGCCTGCGGAACAGGGTCAAAGGCAGGTTCTACACGTTCAGCCTGGACGAGCTGGAGGAAGGCTTGAACGGCACGTATCTGCACGATGGCTTACTTCATTTGCGCGATGGCAATGCTTATATGCCGCTGATGCTGCGCGAAAAGATTACGTTGCGCGGCGATCACAACATAGCGAACGTGCTGGCTGCCTTTGCCATCGGGCATGCCTCCGGCCTCCCTCTGGACGCGATGCTCGAAGCGGCGGAGGACTTCCGCGGCGTGCCGCATCGCCTGGAGCTGGTCCGGGAACTGCGCGGGGTGCGCTGGTACAACGACTCGATTGCCACCGCCCCCGAGCGGAGCATGGCTGCCATCCGTGCCTTCCAGGAGCCGATCGTGTTGCTGCTCGGCGGCCGCGATAAGGACCTGCCCTGGGAAGAGCTGCTGCAGTTGGCGCGCGAGCGCGTGGATCATATTGTGCTGTTCGGGGAGGCGGCGGAAAAGATCCAGAAGACAGCGGAGAGCTTCGGGATGCGTGGAGATGACACGGGGCTCACGCGGTCGCAAAGTCTGCGCGAAGCGGTTGCTCGCGCGGCGGAGGTGGCGAAACCGGGCGATGTCGTCCTGTTATCGCCGGGCGGCACGAGTTTCGATGAGTTTCAGGATTTTGCAGAACGCGGAGAAAGGTTTAGAGAATGGGTACGAGAGCTTTCGTAGACGATCGGGTGAAATTTTCTCCCACGAAAAAGCTGACCCACGGCGTCGATATTCCGATGGCATTGACGACCGTGGCTTTAATGGTGTTTGGTTTGATCATGTTGTACTCGGCTTCCTTTGACTTTTCCTATAAGGAGTTCGGCTCTTCGACGTATATGTTCTCACGGCAGGTGCGGTGGATGCTGCTGGGCGTTATGGTAGCGGCCGGGCTGTCCATGTTTGACTATCACCACTGGAGGAAAATGGTGATTGTCGCCATGCTTGGCACCATCGGCCTGCTGGCGGCGGTGCTGTTCGTCAATGAGATGCGGCTGGGCGCTGCCCGGTCCCTGTACGAAGGCTCGTACCAGCCGTCCGAGATTGCGAAACTGGTGGCTGTCATCTATCTGGCTGTCTGGCTGTATGCGAAGCGCGATTTCCTGCACGATATCAGCCTGGGATTAATTCCCCTGGGTGTCATTCTTGGTATCATTGGCGGGCTCATCTACCTGCAGCCGGATCTGAGCGCTGCAGGCACGGTCCTCATCCTTGGCGGCCTATTGTTCTTCCTCGCCGGGGCGGATATCCGCCAGATCGTATTCCTTCTGATCCTGGCGATCTTCATGGGCTGGGTGGTGGTCCAGTTCAGCGCTACGGGACAGGATCGCGTCACTTCCTTCGTAGCCGGTTTGCAGGATCCGACTCAATCGTCCTATCATGTCCAGCGCTCCCTCGAGGCGGTGATCAAGGGCGGCGTCTTCGGCGTGGGCCTGGGGCAGGCGAATACCAAGCTGACCGGTCTGCCGTTCGCGCCGACGGATAGCATCTTTGCGGTAGTTGCGGAGGAGCTGGGATTGTTCGGGTCGGTGCTTCTGATGAGCCTGTATGCAATGCTCGTCTGGCGTGGGCTGGTGATCGCCCGCCGCGCCCCCGATATGCTGGGTACCCTGCTTGCCTCCGGGATTACCTTCTGGATCGGCATTGAGGCACTTATCAATATGTCGGTGATGGTCGGGCTGATGCCATTTGCCGGGAACGCGCTGCCCTTCATCAGTGCGGGCGGGTCGAACCTTGTATCTACGTTATCGGCGGTTGGCATTATTTTGAATATCTCACGCCAGAGCAGTGAGCTTGTCAAACAGGAAGAAAACGATTGGAGGTCATTCGGTGCGGTTGTTGATTTGCGCCGGCGGAACAGGCGGCGGAGTGTATCCCGCCCTCGCCGTACACAGCGCCCTCGCGGCTAAGGTCAATGACGTGAAGACGCTGTGGGTGGGCGGCGAAGGCGGCATGGAGGCAGCCCTGGTGAAACGCCATGGGATTCCCTTCAAGTCGATTCCCGCTGCCGGTGTGCATGGTGTCAGCCTCGTCGCCCTGCCCCGCAACCTGATGTTGCTCGGGCGCGGGCTCCTGTCTGCTTATGGCATCATCAACGACTTTAAACCGGATGTGTTGTTCTTCACCGGCGGGTATGTAGCAGTGCCCGTAGCGCTCGCCGGACGTTCCATCCCCACGCTGCTCTATGTGCCCGATATCGAGCCGGGCATGGCGCTCAAGTCTCTGGCTGGTTTTGCCGATGTCATTGCCGTGACCACCGAGCAAGCCCAGAAGTTCTTTAACAAACAAGTCTACGAGACCGGGTATCCACTGCGGGCTGACCTGGCGCTCTGGGACCGTCAAACGGCGCACTGGCACCTGGGGATTTCCGGCAAATTCCCTGTGCTCCTGGTGTTCGGCGGGAGCTTGGGCGCGCGATCCATCAATGTAGCGGTAATGAATAACCTGCTCGCGCTGCTCAAGAAGTTCGAGCTGATCCATCTCACCGGTGACAGGGAGTGGGAGCTTGTCAATCGGGCGCGCCAGGGATTGCCGCCGGAGTTTGCTAAACGCTACCATGCAATGCCCTATCTCCATGAGATGGGTGCGGCGCTGGCAGCCGCCGACCTGGTGGTCTCACGTGCTGGCGCCAGCTGCCTGGGCGAGTACCCGCTATTTGCCCTGCCCGCCATCCTCGTGCCGTACCCGCACGCATGGCGCTATCAGAAAGTGAATGCCGATTATCTGGCTCGCCGGGGCGCGGCGATCCTGTTACGGGATGACCGCCTGAACGACGAGCTGCTGGTCACCCTGAATGTTCTGTTCGAGAACCCGAACAAGCTCAAAGCCATGCGCGCAGCCATGTTCGAGCTCTCTCACCCGCGTGCCGCAGAGAAGATCGCCAGCCAGCTGATGCAACTGGCAGGAGAAACACCATGATGAACATTGTCATTTTATTTTGGATGTATGTCTTCCTCTTTGCCATTGTCGGCGGGATGCGCGGCTGGGCAAAGGAGTTGCTTGTTTCTTTTAGCGTGATCATCGCGCTGGCGCTCAATTATCTGATATTTCAATTTGTCCCATTTGTAGCCGACCTGGCGGCAACGAATGCCACGGTGTTCTTCTGGTTACGGACGGTGACTCTGCTTGCGCTAGTTTTTTTTGGCTACCAGACAGTCGCCCTTGTTCCACACCTGGCATCACGCGCAAGGCGCGAAAAGGTTCAGGACACAATCCTTGGTGTCGTTTTCGGCGGAATCAATGGCTATCTGATTGCCGGGACGGTCCTGTATTACGTGCACGTGGCAAACTATCCATACCCGAAGGTAATCAGTGCGCCTACAGATCCCACATTGATTGACTTCGTTGGTCGGATGATGATGCTCATGCCACCCCAGGTATTTGGCGTACCGCTGATTTACTTTGCGGTCATCCTCGCATTTGTCTTTGTGATCATCGTCTACATTTAGTCGTCAAAAGGCTGTAAGTGAAAATGACACACGTCCATTTCATCGGCATCGGGGGAAGCGGTCTTTCCGCCATCGCCCGCCTCCTCCTGGAGAGCGGATACACGGTGAGCGGCTCCGACCGCGCCCTGTCTTCCTTCGCCGAGGAAGTGCGCAAAGCAGGTGCCGCCGTGTACGTGGGTCATCATCCCCGCAACCTGACGGGAGCGGACTGGATTGTGCGTTCCTCCGCAGTTATGGACGACAATCCCGAGGTGCAGGCGGCAAAGCGCGCCGGCATCCCGGTCTTCAAAAGGGCAGATTTCCTCGGCCGTCTGATGCAGGATAAGACCGGCATTGCGATTGCGGGCACGCACGGCAAGACAACCACGACTGCCATGACCGCCTGGGTGCTCTCGGAGCTGGGACGCGATCCCTCCTTCATCGTCGGCGGCACCGTCAACAATCTGGGCGTCAACGCCCACGCCGGGAGTGGACCTGTCTTTGTGATTGAAGCCGATGAATACGACAACATGTTCCTGGGACTTAAGCCGCAGATTGCCGTGGTGACCAGCCTCGAGCATGACCACCCCGATTTCTTCCCGACTGTTGAGTTTATGTACAAAGCCTTCGAGCAATTCGTGGATCTGCTGCCCCCGGACGGCACCCTTATTGCCTGCGCCGAAGATGCCGGCGCAGCTGCCCTGATGCCCTTTGCTCGCAACCGGGGTCTGAACGTCATCTCGTATGGCTTGCAAAATGAGATGACGATCAATAACCCGCTCTGGATCCAGGCACGTGACGTCCAGCCCAATACGCGCGGCGGCTTTGATTTTGCGGTGATCTCGAACCTGGCAAGTAAAACGTCTGCTTCGGTTAAGGTTTCCCTGCAAGTACCCGGCGTCCATAACGTCCGCAATGCGCTGGCAGTCTTTGCCATCATCGGGGTGCTGGGACTCTCGCGCCGGAAAGCTGCGAAAGCTTTAGGTGAATTCACGGGCACCGGGCGTCGATTCGAGCTGCGCGGTAACGTAAACGGGATCCACATCTTCGATGATTACGCTCACCACCCGAGCGAAATCCGGGCTACACTCGCCGGTGCGCGGGCCCGTTATCCCGAAGCGCGCATCTGGGCTGTGTGGCAGCCCCATACCTATTCTCGCACGAGAATGCTCTTTCTCGACTTTGCCCGCGCCTTCAAGGATGCCAACGAAGTGATCGTGACAGAGATCTATGCGGCGCGCGAGCCAAAAGAGGAATTTACTTCGGCGGAGATCGTGAGCGCCATGCCCCATCTTTCCGCCCGCTATATCAAGTCCCTGCCTGAAGTGACGGCGTATCTGCTCGAGAACCTGCAGCCCGGCGATGTCGTCCTCGTGCTTTCGGCTGGCGATGCGGACCGGGTGAGTACGGATGTCGTGAAAGGATTACAGGAATTGTCAGGTAGTTTGAGGAATGGTGAACGCTAATGTCTGATGAAGAAAAGAAGAAAGACACTTCGCAGCCTGATGCGGATGAGCGAGGTGAGACCTTCTTCCTCCCGCCGTTAAAAATGGTTCTCGCCTTCTTTGATAAGGACTCGCGCCAGCGTGAGAAGAGCAAGAAGGATGCTGAGAAGCAGGAGAAGACAGTTGGAGAGAACGTTGAGAAGTTGATCGAGAAGTTAAGTGAAAAAGAAGAAAAAGACGAGTGATTTGAAAATGGTTGCCCTGGTTCACCCGGTTGATTTGTTGTACGCCAAACTTGGCGATAGGGTGAAAGAGAATGTCTCTCTTGCACCCTATACTTCCGCGCGCATTGGCGGGCCTGCCGATGTCCTCATCACAGCCGACTCCGCCGATGAGCTGGCACGAATCGTCAAGTTGTTGCGAAAACACGAAATTGACTATCTCATGCTAGGCGGCGGTTCGAATGTTCTCGTCAGTGATCGGGGTGTGCGCGGGGTGGTCGTGCTGAACCGGGCAAAGGGCGTCCGGTTCCACAACGGCGGCGAGCCCTCGGTCACAGTCGAGTCGGGTGTCATCTTTAGCAATCTCGCCAACCGCTGTGCAGCGAAAGGCCTCGCCGGACTCGAATGGGCGGCGACCGTCCCGGGCACGATCGGCGGCGCGGTCTATGGTAATGCCGGCGCGTTTGGCGGCGATATGGCTGGCAATCTCATCTGGGCGGAGCTGCTCGCCCCCGAAGGGGAACGAGAGAAGTTTACCGCCGAGCAGATGGGCTACGGCTATCGCACAAGCGTCCTCAAGCGCGCGGAGCTGGACGCGGCTGTACTCGCGGCAGAGCTCCGCTTGAGGCATTCCACGAAGGATGAGGTCAGCGCGAATATCGAGCAGTTCAGTGCTCACCGAAAGGCGACCCAGCCACCCGGTGCCAGCATGGGCTCGATGTTTAAAAATCCGAATGGTGATTATGCCGGCCGGCTGATCGAAGCGGCCGGTCTTAAAGGTACACGCATCGGAAATGCTCAAATCAGCCCGCTGCACGGCAATTTCTTCATCAACCACGGCACCACCCGGGCAGAGGACATCCGCCTCTTGATCGAGCTGGTGATTCGGAAGGTAAGAGAAACCCAGGGCGTCGAGTTGGAGCTGGAGATCGAGCTGGTTGGAGATTGGTAGTTAGGAAGTAGAGAGCAGAGATTAGAGATTGGTTTTGGATGACTGATAAAAAACTTCACGTGGCAGTGATATTCGGAGGACGCTCCGGCGAGCACGAGGTCTCGCTGATGTCTGCGCGCTCCGTGCTCTCTGTGCTAGACCCTGCCAAATATGAAGTGACCCAGGTCGGCATCACTCACGAGGGTCAGTGGCTGACCGGCGAGGATGTGATCGGAAGATTCGAAAGCCGAAAGTCGTTGGGTCTCGAGCCTTTTACCTTAAGCGCCGATCCGACCCACGGCACTCATATGATCGATGTGTTCTTCCCGGTACTCCACGGGACGTTCGGCGAAGATGGAACGGTGCAGGGTTTGTTCGAGCTGGCGGATGTTGCCTATGTAGGCGCAGGTGTAGTTGGCTCCTCCGTGGGTATGGATAAAGGTGTCTTCCGGGATGTGATGGTCGCTAACCATATCCCGGTGGTCGAGACGATGCTCGTGCTGCGGACGGAAATCGAGAGCACCATGGCTTCGGTGATCGAGAGGGCAGAGGGGCTGGGCGACTATCCACTGTTTACAAAACCCGCGAACCTCGGCTCCTCGGTTGGCGTGACCAGGTGCAACAACCGCTCAGACCTGCAGGAAGGCTTGATGGAAGCAGCCGCTTTCGATCGCCGCATCCTGATCCAGAAAGGCGTGCGGAATGCCCGCGAGATCGAGGTCAGTGTGCTGGGCAATGATGACCCGGTCGCTTCCGTTTGCGGGGAAGTGCTGCCGAGCCGTGAGTTCTATTCGTACGAATCCAAGTACGTCGACGGCACTTCCGGGTTGGTGATCCCTGCCCCGCTGCCGGATGACACCAGCGAGTGCATCCGCAGATACGCGGTGGAGGCATATAGAGCCATCGATTGCGCCGGGATGGCCCGCGTCGATTTCTTTGTCGAGAAGGATACGGGCAAAGTCTATTTGAATGAGTTGAACAGCATCCCGGGCTTCACCAAGATCAGCATGTATCCCAAACTGTGGGAAGCCAGCGGGCTGCCCTATCCAAGACTGGTTGACCGTTTGATCGAGCTGGCAATGGAGCGCAAGGCCGACCGTGATCGCACGTCACATATGTATCGGAGGAACGGATGAGCGAGAAACAAGACCTCAACCGTGCCGATCTCGTTCGGCTGCGCCGCGAACGGGAGAACAAACAGCGCAGGCAACGCGCGGCGAATGAGGCCACACGTTCTGCGCGTGTCACAAGCCGCGGCCGCCAGGAAATTACGCAGCCCAAGCGCCAGGTCGCACGTTCTAATCAGCAGGGCAATGCGCGTCGCCGGTTCCAGAACGCGTTATTGCCCGTGGCGCCAGATGCAGAACTGCGCGGCATCAGCATTTCGCGTCCGAACCTGGGCAAGCGTTTACCTTCGTTCCTGCTGGTTGCCCTGCTCGGCGCGGCGCTGTATTTTGCTTTCAACTTGCCGCAGATACGCGTGACACAAGCGCAGGTCATCGGCAATCAAATTGTGTCTCCTGAAGAGATTAACTCTGCTATGAAGATCGCCGGGGAGCCTGCATTTCTGCTGGTCCCTTCCAGGCTGGAGACAGAGCTGCGGCTTGCATTTCCTGAGTTTGTGTCGGCGGATGTGGAAGTGACCCTGCCGAATACGGTGTCTGTCAGCGTGGTGGAGCGCAAGCCCGTCATCCGTTGGGAACAGGGTCCCAGCTATACCTGGATCTCAGAGGATGGAGTTGCCTTCCGGCCGCGCGGCGAGGTGCAGGGATTAATCCCCGTGGTGGCGGTGTCTGCTCCGCCCATCGAGGTCAATGTTTCGCCCGACCCGCTCTCTCCTGCGCCCTTTATCTCTCAGGATATGGTCCAGGCGATCCGGGGACTGGCGGCGCATGTCCCCCCGGGCGTGACGATCCTGTACGATGGAACATTTGGGTTTGGATGGAATGACCCGCGTGGCTGGCGCGTGCACTTCGGCACGAAAGGATCGGATATCGAGTTGAAAATGCGCGTGTACCAGTCGCTGGTGGATTCGCTGGGGCAGCGAGGCATCCAGCCGGCAGTCATCAATGTTACGTACCCGACTGCGCCGTATTACAGATTGAGCGAGTAGGTTTGGAGTGCAACGGCTTGCTGGTGTGATGTTAGGAGCAAGCTCCTTGACTCCATAGAGGTGCTTATGGAAGAAATTGTTGTAGGAATCGACGTTGGCACAACGAAGGTATGTACGCTTGTCGGACGAGTGGAAGACGACAAATCCATTCGGATCCTGGGCGTTGGCATCGAACCTTCCGAGGGCATCCGCAAAGGCATGATTGTGGATCTGGCGGCTGCCTCCCAGGCGATCACGAAATCGGTGGAAAAAGCGGAATCCACGTCTGGGCTTGAGATTACCTCTGCGCTGGTGAGCATGGCAGGCGCACATGTTTCATCTGTGAACAGCCGCGGAGCAGCGGCAGTGAATGGAAATGCCATCGAGCAATACGATGTTCTCCACGCCCTAGATCAGGCGCGGGCTGTCGCGATTCCGTATGACCGTGAGATCATCCATGTCATCCAGCGCGGTTTCACCGTAGACGGGCAAGATGGTATTCGCAATCCGAAGGGTATGCACGGTTATCGCCTGGAGGTCGAGGCGCATATCATCACCGCCTCGGCGGCGACCAGCGATAACCTGCGGCAGTGCGTGGGCGCG
>DATHTH010000161.1:0-7493 GCA_035463495.1 Anaerolineales bacterium
CAGGCGCGGCGTCGAAATAGGGCCGAAACCACTGGCCGGCTTCGTCTGCGGTGTAGATGCAGGGAATGCCCGGTAGGGTCAGTAGCAACGCAGTCGCCACGCGGGTCATGTCCTCGCCGTGCGTGGTAATAAAGCGCGTCCCGGTGTCATTGTTATTTAGAAAACGGAAGATCAAGGCGTCAGAGTGATAACCTTCGGGTTCATTTTTCAGCGCTCGTTTCAAATGTTCGATCAATCTGGGAGTCTCTACCCTTTCAGCCCCTTCACCCCAGAAGCCACCCCATGCCCAGCGCCCTAACTGATCTGTCCAATCATATGCCGCGTCGAAACCGTTCTCGAAGTTGTAGGGGTCGCGGGCACTTGCTTCCGCCAGCAGAAGAACGTCCGGCTTGATACGCTTGAGCTCGCGGCGCCATTCGGGCCAGAAATCCGGGCGGCGCTGCTGGATGCCCCAGCAGGCATCTACGCGGAAGCCATCTACGTCGAACTCGCGCACCCAGTATGAAAAGGCTTCGAGCATCATGCGACGGACTTCAGGGTTGTCGTAATTGAGATTGGGAAGGTGAGTCCAATCGAAGTAATATGTATAATCCCCATTCTCGTCTCGATCGTAGAAGTCCCAGTAGGGCGAGTCCTGTCCCTTTTCCAGGGTATCCTTAAAGTAAGGATGCTGATTGGAAGTGTGGTTTGGGACGAAGTCCATAAGGATACGGATGCCCCGCACGTGAGCAGCCTGAACCAGGGCATGGAAATCTTCTTTTGAGCCGAAATTATCCCTGAGCTCGAAGTAATCGAGCACCGAATACCCGAAGTCGGGGGTAGAATTGATTGGCGCGAGCCACATGGCAGTGATGCCCAGGTCGGCGAGTTCGTCCAGCCTATACTGGATTGCCTCAGCCCCAGGTGTCCCGAACAGGCGCGGGATGACGCCGTAGACAATCGCCTGCTCTACCCAGGCAGGATTCTCATGATCATAGTCGGGGATACGCGGTTGTCCGCCTTCCACGACAACATAAGTAGTGCTTGAATCTTCGCGTCCAGCCGCGTCGACCACGCGCAGGGAGAAATAATACTCGCCATCGACAGGCGGAAGCTCCAGCTCAAGCCTCGTTCCACGGATCTCTCTACTAAACTGTTGTCCATTTGACACGGCGAGTGCCGGGTTCGCTGGTCGAGCCTTCCAGATATACTCGCGAATCGGCTGCCTCTCCAGCTCATCCGGTGTGCTGTCTCCGCCGTCCAGGAACAAAGGTCCGTTCGAAAGCGACACAGTGATCACCGCCCGTGGTCGCTGCGGCAGCCGGCCGGTGAGAGTGATCTCCTGAGATGGTTCCTCCTGATCGTCTGTGCCCTGGCAAACGGCGGTTAGCGTATTGGGCCCCGGATGGATGGGAACATCCGCCGAGAAAATGTATTCCTGCATTGTGGCGTGTACGCGTGCGCCACCATTCTCGATCAGAACCGACTGGCAGGCAGCAGGATTCGTCATGCTGCCCCGGACTTGTTTATGAAATGCCCAGACATCGATGTTGTCGCCGTTCACCTGGAGCGCGGCGCTTGAATTGGGTGAAGACATAGTTCCTTTCGCGGGGATGAGCCCCGGTTCCGTTTCTTGACATGCCGCGACCATTGTTCCTCCTGCCAGGGCGATGCTCAGGCGCAGGAAATCGCGGCGGTTGAGAGATTGATCCGGCATTAATTATTGAATAGGTTCTTCGGCAAGGACCCTGGCTGTCTGCGCGGGAACTGCAATCCGCATACGCCTGCCCGCCGATGCTTGAATATTTTCCTCGGCCAGTAGATCGTACAAGGTCTCACGCTCCGCCAGGCTGCTGACTTCTTCGGGTATGTCAAACTCAAAGACCGCGGGCTCCTCGGAGAAGTTTAGTAAGACAACGACCGGCGCCTCACCTGCCTCGCCGTAACGGATATAGCTAAATACGGTCTGCGGCATGGCATCCGGCTTGAGGATAGTCAAATTCCT
The DNA here is from genome assembly GCA_035463495.1 of Anaerolineales bacterium. GTDB lineage: Bacteria > Chloroflexota > Anaerolineae > Anaerolineales > Villigracilaceae > Defluviilinea. The sequence goes on from DATHTH010000161.1 coordinate 1,985, forward strand.
CGAATGCAAACTGGGCACGGCCTTGCGCAACGTGATCAAATGCTTGTGATAATCACGCAATCCGGGATACTGTTCCTCGAAGCGAAGAGGCTCCAACTGTTGGTACGGCTCAAATTCCAATCCGTACTCGTCTCCGGTGTAAATGCAGGGGATGCCGGGCAGAGTGAGTAGCATTGCTGTTGCCACCCGCGTTGCTGCCTCTCCATAGCGGGTGATGAAACGCCTCCCGGTATCATTGTTGTTGAGAAAGCGGAATACCACTGCATCCGGGTGGAAGCCCTCAGGACGATTGGTCAACGCGTCTGTGAGATTATAGGCAAGCAGCCGGAATTTATAGGTCTCCCATGCCACTTTCCACGCCCAGGCGCCGGGTTGGTAGGTCCAATCATAGGCGGCGTCAAAGCCATTCTCGAAGTAGAACGGCTCGCGAGCGGTTGCTTCGGCAAGAAGTAATAGATCTGGTTTGATGCGTTTGAGCTCACGGCGCCATTCCGGCCAAAAATCAGGGCGGCGTTCCTGAATGCCCCAGGCGACATCCACGCGGAAGCCGTCCACATCGAACTCCCTAACCCAGTATGCAAATGCCTCGATCATCATCTGGCGGACTTGCGGATTGTCAAAGTTCAGGTTTGGGAGGTTGGTCCATTCGAAGTAGTGGGTGGGATTGCCCTCTGCATCCCGGTCGTAGAAGTCCCAGTACGGGGATTCTGGACCGCGTTCTCTGGCATCCACAAAGTAAGGATGGGTGTCGGAGCTATGGTTTGGCACAAAGTCCATCAGGACCCGGATGCCGCGTTCATGCGCAGCCTGCACCATATCCCGGAAATCTTCATTTGTCCCGTATGCCGGATCGAGCCCAAAGTAATCTTCGACGGCATATCCATAATCGTCGGCGGGATGCTTATTAATTGGTCCAAGCCACAGGGCGTTAATCCCAAGCTCAGCCAGATCGTCTAGCCGCTCGCGAACGGCTTGGAATGCAGGGCTTCCGAAGAGAAACGGGATCACCCCGTAGACGATCGTTTTTTCTACCCAGGAGGGATGCTCAGTTGCGTAATCAGGAATGCGCGGCTCGCCATTTTCCACGACAAAGTAGATCGCGCTCGTATCTTCTCGGCCCAAATCGTCTTTCACTCGTAGCTGCACATAGTATTCGCCATCAGCGGCAGGTGGAAGGAGGGAGATCAAAGGATTATTGACTTCGCCAGTCAATTCTCCACCCTGCAGCTGGAGTGGCGCCGGGTTTCCATCGCGCGCAGACCAGCGGTATTCAACGATCTGTGATCTCTCCTCAGCAGGAGAGCTGTTTCTGCCATCGAATGTGACCGAGCCAGACTCCAGTGATACGGTAATGGCTGCTTTGGGGACTTGTCTTAAAAGCGCTGTAAACATGACCGGGTCTGAACGAAGCTCCCTTCCATTGGGCAGCATGCAAGTCGCGATAACCTCATTATCTCTGCCAGAAAGCCTGATCTCCGCCGTGAATCCCCCGCCGTCTGGTTGCGCTTCGAATGGCTCTCCGTTGGCATACACGATCACCCGTTCGCATTCGTCCGATACTTCAACTGTAACAGGCTTCATCCATGTCCAGACGTCCTGATCTGCGCCAATCAGCCGGACCCTTTCTGTGCCTCCAGCAAATAGTGATTGCTGGCAGGAGGCCAGCACCGCTCCGCCGGCCGTAACCGTACACAGGCGCAGGAAACTCCGACGGTCCAGGGATGCCTTATGCATGCTCACTCTCTTTTCCGTTCCACACAAGAAAACCGAACAGGGGATGATCGATTACTTCATACCCGTCAGGGCGATGCCACGGATGAAGTACTTCTGGAAGAAGATGAAGATCAGCAGAACTGGCAGCGTCGATATCACCGAACCTGCGAACACAATGTCCCATACCGTCCTGTTCTTGATCACAAACAGGGCTAGTCCGAGCTGTAGCGTACGCAGATCCGGATCACTGATCACGATCAGCGGCCAGAAGAAGTCATTCCAGACGAAGGTAAAGGTAAAGATCGCCTGTGCAGCCAGTACAGGTCCGCACAGCGGCATTACGACCTTCCAGTAAATGACGAACTCCGAGGCGCCATCCATCCGCGCCGCGTCCAGCAGGTCATCGGGGATTCCCTTCATATACTGGCGCATGAAGAATACGCTCCAGACGCTGAACGCGTACGGAATGATGATGCCCCAGTAGGAGTCCAGCATCCCGTGACCACCCGCGCCGAAGATGTCGTTGCCGCCGAATAGAGGCGAGCGCAACAGGATCATGTAGTTCGGGATCAGGAAAAGCTGGCCAGGAATCATCAATGTGCCCAGCATCATCAGGAATAATCCGTCCCGACCGGGGAACTTGCGCTTTGCGAAGGTATAGGCAGCCAGAGAATTAAAGAACATCTGGACGGTCAGAACGATGACAGCGAGGAAGCCGCTATTCAAGATCCACCGGAAAAACCCTTCTGCCCGGAGGAATTTGACGTAGTTAGCAAGCGTAAAGGTTTCCGGAATCCAGTTTGGCGGCCAATCGAAGATCTTTCCAATCGGCTGGAAGGAAGCCGAGACCATCCATGCCCAGGGGGCAATAAAAATGATCGCGCCGACCGTGAGGAGCACATACACGATCAACTTTCCAAGCAATGCTTTCCACTGGTTGGTCTTGATTGCGGGAGTGCTGATCGGCTTAGAGACGTTTTTCTCAGTTCGGGTAATCGCCACGTTGTGCTCCTCTCTAATACTCCACGTCGCCGCGCGTATATTTCCACTGGATCACAGTGAAGACGAAGATCATGGCAAAGAGCACAAACGCCATCGCGGTGGCATAGCCCATATCCAGCTCGCGGAACGCCTTGGTGTACAGATAGTATCCGATGGTCGTTGTCCGATTCAGCGGCCCACCGTTCGTCATGATATAGACTTCGGTGAAAATCTGGAATGTGCCGATGACCCCTGTGATAAAGAGGAAAAAGGTCGTAGGCCTGAGCAGGGGAATAGTGATATAGAGCAGGCGCTGCCAGGCGCTGGCGCCGTCCACCTTGGCAGCATCGTACATTTCCTCGGGGATCGACTGCAAGCCGGCCAGGTAGATCACCATAGTGCCGCCTGTGCCGCCCCAGATCATCATAATAATCAGGGCCGGCAGAGCCAGGTCGGGATCGGCTAACCAGGTAATCTTTCGTTCGATCAGGCCGAACTTTAACAGGTAATAGTTCAGAAGACCGTAATCCCCCTGGTACACCCACTTCCATATGATGGACGAGACCACTAGAGGGGTCACCACCGGTATGTAGAAGAGCGTCCGGTAAATTGCCTGTCCCCGAACCTTGGTGTTTAACAACAGGGCTACCGACAATCCGGAGGCGAGGCCAAGAGGCACACCAATCATGAAGGTGAGAGTGTTCGTCACGGCCCGGATGAAGCGCGGATCTTCGAAGAGGCGTATGTAATTATCCAGTCCGACAAACGGTTTGTCCGGCTGGATGATATTCCACTTGTGGAAACTGATGTAGAAAGCGAACGAGACGGCGAACACCGTGAAGATCGCAAAGTGAATCAGGCCGGGCGCCAGGAACAGATACGCCGACCAGTTCTTTCGCATCAGGCGGATCGTCTCGCGCCACCTGTTTGCGAATACATCAGGTTTTTGAATTTCTGTGACAGCCATGCGTCTCCTTTCTCAGTTGTTGCCGTCTTACTGCCTCTCCATCTCCGGGTACCCGGAGATGGAGAGGCATAATGAGGTGGAAGGTTTCTATTCCTGCTCTAAAGCAGCTTCGGCTTCCTCTGCAGCCTCGATGACAGCCGTCTTGGCATCGATCTCGCCGTAGAAGGCGCGTGCCAGATATTCGGTCAAAATTTCCTCGGCCTCGAAATAGTCAGGCTGATCTGCCTCGGGCACGAACGCGCATTCCATATTGTCCTTGAAGCCCTCGAGATAGGGACGATTCTCATACAGGGTCGGGTCTTCGACCAGCGAGGTGCGCGGGGGCAGCAGGGTGCCGGGCTCATCCGGGTTGCCCAGGTTGTATCCAACCATGTTTTCCGGGGCAGAGAGCCATTCGATCCACTTGAATGCTGCGTCGGGATTCTTGGCAGCTTTGAAGATCACCAGGTGGTCGCCGGCGATGGTGGTGGCGCAGCGCTCGTCGCGTGGCAGCGGCGCGGCAGCCCACAGGCCCGTGGCATCGGGGAACTCCGTCAGCAGCGTGCCGGCGAACCAGGTGCCTGCCATGTACATGGCGACATCACCGTTTGCGAACGGGACACGTCCGTCCCAGGAGGTGGCGTTCAGCAGGTCTTCCGGCGAATAGTTGACCAGGTTCACGTAAAACTCGGCCGCTCTCTGTCCCTCGGGGCTGTCCCAGATCACATCGTCTGGATTCGCGGGATCCAATTGCTCTCCACCCGCCTGCCACAACCAGGGATAAAAATAATAGGCGGCTTCCGTGGCAAATACAGCAAAGCCGTACTTCGAATTTTCTCTATCCGTCAGCATCTCAGCATATTGCTGGAACTCTTCCCAGGTCTCGGGAGGATGGTTCGGGTCGAGCCCGACTTCCTCGAAGCGATCCGTGCGATAAAACAGACCGGTGGTCTCACTGGCAAAAGGCAGGGAGTATTGGGTATCGCCTACGCGGGCGGTCTCCAGAAACGCCGGCACATAATCGTCGATATCAATGACATTGCTCTTGGAAATGTAATCATCGAGCGCAACCAGGCCATCGTTCTGCGCTAGCGCGCCGGTCATCCAGTCGGAAACGTAGGCCGTATCGGGCGGATTTCCCGCTGCGATCTGGGCCAGCAACCTGTCGAACATGTCATCAGACGAAGGCACGGACTGAATCTCGATCGTGATGTTCGGATGGACACGCTCGAATTCGGCGATCGTGTTCTGCCAGAACGGCGTATCGGTATTGACCCAGGTGGACCATGTCACGGTCACCGGCTCCGACGGCTCCGGGATGTCGGGGCTGTAATTTTCGCCCATTGCGGGTTCCCCTGTGGCCTCGGCCGTGAGTTGGGCGGTGGCCGGCGCGCAGGATGCGAGCAGCATCGATACCACCACGAGCAGTCCAGTGACTGCCCAGACCAAAGACTTTCTCTTTCGCATTTCTTCCTCCTCAGGATAGAATGAGATGCCCGGCATTACGGTAGGTTTTCTGTTTCGAGCGATCCAACAGCGACCGGGACTGCCGGGTTTAGTCCAGGCGCTGCTGAGTCCATAGAGGGGATAAGAGACGTTTGGATTATTAAAGGGGATGGGTCGGCGATCATCTGGGCGTACATGGCTTACTGCGAGCTGCGCCGTACGATGAGTTCCGGCGGAAGTACAAGCCGGCTCGGCGGGCGGTTTTTTTGCGACATCCGATCGATCAAGAGGCGTACAGCCTGAGAGCCGATCTCCTTTTTGGGTTGAGCAATTGTGGTCAGAGGGGGGTTGGTAAAGTGGGCGAGCTCCAGATCGTCATAACCGACAATAGCCAGGTCGCCGGGGACAGAGCAATTCGCTTCC
>DATHTH010000162.1:0-17373 GCA_035463495.1 Anaerolineales bacterium
GGCGTGCCTTCCATCGTCTATGGCATTGTGGGCCTGGCGATTTTCGTCCGGGCTCTGGAAGCCTTTACCAGTGGAAAGATATTTGGCGTGGTCAACCTGACATCCGCAAACGGCCGAACGGTGCTCTCTGCCGGCCTCACCCTGGGCCTGCTCGTGCTTCCAATCATCATCATCAATGCCCGGGAAGCGATCCGGGCGGTACCACGCTCGCTGCGCAACGCCAGCTTCGGCGTGGGCGCGACCAAATGGCAAACCGTCTGGTCACATGTGCTGCCCACCGCCATGCCCGGCATTCTGACCGGGACAATCCTGGCTATCTCGCGCGCGATCGGTGAGACCGCGCCTCTGGTGGTCGTTGGCGCCTCCACCGCCATCAGCTTTGACCCCTCCTCGCCGTTCTCGAAGTTCACCACCCTCCCGATCCAGATCTACCAGTGGACCTCCCGACCACAGGATGAGTTCAGGAGTCTTGCCGCGGCATCCATTCTGGTGCTGCTTGTGTTATTGCTCAGCTTGAACGCCTCCGCTGTTCTTTTGCGAAATCGATTCAGCAGAAAATTCTAGGTAGCAACATGAACAATCACTCCGATCATAAATACGTCATCACAACCCACGATCTGGATATTTTTTACGGCAGCTTCAAAGCCGTAACGGGTGTCAACATACAGGTGGAAAGGAACGCTATCACAGCCATTATTGGTCCGTCCGGCTGCGGCAAATCGACCCTGCTGCGCGCCTTCAACCGCATGAACGAGCTCTATGCCAACAGCTCCATCAAAGGCGAAGTGACCTTCAACGGGCAGGATATTTACGCCCGCGAGGTGGACCCGGTGGAGGTGCGCTACCGCATTGGGATGGTGTTCCAGAAGCCCAACCCGTTTCCCAAAAGCATCTATGAGAACATCGCCTGGACAGCCCGCATCCACGGATATAAGGGCAACATGGACGAGCTCGTGGAAAGTTCCCTGCGACAGGCGGCACTCTGGGACGAGGTGAAGGACAAGCTGCACCAGTCCGGCTTATCCCTCTCTGGCGGGCAGCAGCAGCGCCTATGCATTGCCCGGGCGATTTCGATCAAACCGGACGTGATCCTGATGGACGAGCCTGCCTCCGCGCTCGACCCGATTGCGACTCTGAAAATCGAAGAGCTGATGCAGGAGCTCAAGAAGAACTACACCATTGTTATCGTGACCCATAACATGCAGCAGGCGGCCCGCGCCTCGGATTACACCGCCATGATGATGCTTTCCGGAGAGGGCGAGCGCTCCGGCACTGTGATCGAGTTCGACGACACGCACCGGATCTTCACCAACCCGAAAGACAAACGGACAGAAGATTATGTAACCGGCAGGTTCGGATAATTTGGAGATATAATCACATGATAAGCGATAACCAAACCGAGGGTACTATGCTCCGTAAAACGTTCGAAAACGAAATTCAGCAGGTGAAGGATGATGTGCTGCTGCTTGGCAGCATGGTGGAACAGGCTATCCTGGCCTCCGTGGACTCATTAAAAAAGCGGGATATCAAGGCGGCTCAAAAGATCCTGGACGAGGATAGACTCATCAATCAGAAACGGTTTGAGATCGAAAACAAACTCATGATCTTAATCGCAACTCAGCAACCTATGGCGCACGACCTGCGCCTGCTGGCATCTTGCATGGAGATCATCTCTGAACTCGAACGGATGGGCGATTACGCCAAGGGAATTGCCAACATCAATGTGCGCATGGACGACCAGCCCCTGCTCAAACCGCTGATCGACGTGCCGCGTATGGCGCAAAAGGGTGTGGATATGCTCCACCGGGCACTGACAGCCTTTGTGAATGAAGATATCGAGACCGCGCGGCAGATTCCGGTCGAGGACGACGAAGTCGATGCCCTCTACAATCAGGTCTATCGTGAGCTAATGACATTCGTCATCTCCGACCCCAAGACCATCGAGCGCGCCAACTGGCTCCTGTGGGTGGCGCACAATCTGGAGCGCGTAGCAGACCGGGTCACCAATATCTGTGAGCGCACCATCTTTATTGCCACGGGTGAAATGACGGAGATCAAATCCACCGACGATGAGTTCTGGCACCAACAGCAGGAAGGCTAAAACGAAACCGTCGGCATGCCGACGGTTTTCGATTCTCTCAGGCAGACCCGATTGAAGGAAGCCCTATCCCATTCTTCCCGTAATATAGGCTTCGGTCAATTCCTCCCTGGGCTTGGTGAACATTTGGTTGGTGTCCGAGAACTCCACCAGCTCCCCCAGCCAGAACAAGCCTGCGTAGTCCGAGACACGCGCGGCTTGCTGCATGTTGTGCGTGACAATCACAATTGTGTAATCCTGCTTTAATTCTGCGATCAACTCCTCGATGCGCAAGGTGGCGATCGGGTCGAGAGCTGAGGTGGATTCATCCATGAGAATCACTTCCGGATGCACGGCAATCACGCGTGCAATACAAAGTCTTTGCTGCTGACCGAGGGAGAGTCCCAAGGCATCGGAGCGCAAATCGTCCTTTACTTCATCCCATAAGGCGGCGGCACGCAGCGAGCTCTCCACCACCTCATCCATCTTTACATCCATCCCTATCACACGCGGACCGAAGGCTACGTTATCATAGATCGATTGCGGGAAGGGATTGGGCTTTTGAAAGACCATCCCGACTCTCTGCCTGAGCTCAACCACATCCATGGAGGGATCATAGATGTTTTCACCCTGGAGCAAAATCTTACCTTCGACCCGCGTGCCTGCAATCGTATCGTTCATTCGATTCAAACAGCGCAGGAACGTGGACTTGCCGCAGCCGGACGGTCCGATCAATGCCGTGACTTTGCGCGGCAGAATCTCCAGATTGATGCCACCCAATGCCTTTGAAGGACCATAGTAAAAATCAAGGTCTTGGACGGTGAAAGCGGATTGTGTTTCAGACATGTTGCGATTTTATCATGCCAGCCAGGTGCGGCTCGCCCGGCTGCCACATGTACTTGGATCCTGCCTTACATGTTTGAGGGGACAGGCGGTAAAACTTTCGACTATAATCTGGCTCGATGAACCGCTTCATTTTGCCCGCCATAAGTGTTCTCATAATCATTTTTTCCGCATCCTGTACGACGGCTTCTTCCTCCGAAGGAGCCGCCTCTGATTCACCTGCCACTTACATCGAGAACAAAGGCTCAGATACGATTGTCAACCTGGCCCTGGCATGGGCGGAAGCGTATCAGACGCAGCAGCCCGACGTTCGCATCTCGGTGACGGGCGGGGGCTCGGGGACGGGGATTGCCTCCCTCATCAATGGAACCGTGGATATCGCCAACGCTTCGCGCCAGATCAAAGATGAGGAATTAGAGACCGCACAGGGGAACGGCGTTGAGCCTGTCGAGCACATCATTGCACGGGATGCGATCGCGGTGATCGTTCATCCGCAGAATCCGGTCAGTCAGCTGACACTCCAGCAAATCTCAGATATTTACAGCGGCAAGATCGATAACTGGTCTGAGATAGGCGGGGAGGACAGACCCATCGTACGGCTCTCGCGCGAAACCAATTCCGGCACGCATGTCTACTTCCTTGAGACCGTTCTGCGGTTAGGAAACACGGAAGATAAAACACTGTTTTCCACCGATACCCTGTTGCTTCCCTCCTCCGAGGGCATCATCGCCGAAGTTCGCCAGAACCCGAACGCCATCGGCTATGATGGGCTCGGTTACGTCCCCCACGATCTTAAGACGATCGCCATTGCAGAAGAGGCAGGCGGCGCCTATGTGCTGCCTTCCATCCCGACGGTGAACGACAAAACGTATCCCATCGCACGTGACCTGTACATGTATACGGATGGCGAGCCCACCGGGATTATCAAGGACTATCTCGACTGGATCCTTGACGAGCAAGCACAGGAAATCGTCGCCGAACTGGGATTTGTGCCTGCCTCCAACACTTCCGAGTAAGGAACATGCATGGAAAAATCACTGAGCTGGAACGAATTCGTCATCACGCGCTTAATCCGGGCTTCGGGCTATTCAGCCATCATTTTTGTTGCCCTTATCTTTTTCTTCCTGGTGCGCGAAGGCTTGCCTGCCTTTTTCGAGGCGCAGCTCGACTCGTTGTTCAGCACTCGCTGGTACCCGATCGAGTCCTACTACGGAATCCTGCCGCTGATCACCGGCTCGTTGATGGTGACCCTGGGTGCGACGCTGGTTGCCGTGCCGTTTGGACTGGGCACGGCCGTCTATATCTCTGAAATTGCGCCGCGCTGGGTGCGGGAGATCCTCAAGCCTCTGGTTGAGTTATTAGGCGGTCTGCCCTCGGTCGTCCTTGGCTTTCTCGGCATCCTGGTGCTTTCACCGTTCCTGCGTGAGTTTTTGGACCTCCCAACCGGCCTAACGGCCTTCACCGGTTCGCTGCTCCTCGGCGGGATCGCCATCCCCACGGTGGTGTCCGTCGCGGAGGATGCATTGGACGCTGTGCCGCGTGCCTACCGTGAAGGAGCCTGGGCACTGGGCGCCACACGCTGGCAGACCATCTGGCGGGTGACCTTTCCGGCCGCACGCTCCGGTGTGCTGACGGCGGTGATGCTCGGCGTGGGCCGCGCGATTGGCGAGACCATGACGGTGATGATGGTCACCGGGAATGCCCCGGTACTCGCAACGGAACTTGGCAGCCTTTTCTCTCCGGTCCGCACGATGACTGCCACCATCGCGGCGGAAATGGGTGAAGTGGCAAGCGGGAGCACGCATTATCATGTGTTGTTCTTTATCGGCATGGTCTTGTTCCTGATCTCGCTGGCAGTCAATATCGCCGCCTCGTCGGTGGTTTTCCGCGCCAAGAAACGTGCCGAGAGGATTTTGTCATGAGGCGCGCCCTTTCCGTCAACCGCCACCTTGTAGAGCGCTTCGGTTTTACGGCTATCACCTTGATGGCGGTTGCAACGGTAATCCCCATTGTCGCGGTGGTGATCTATATCTTCCTTCAGGGTTTGCCTGCAATCTCCTGGGAATTCCTGACGGGCTTTCCGCGCGAGGGAATGCGGGCTGGCGGCATCCTGCCGGCGATCATTGGGACGATTTACCTGACTGTCGGAACCGCGGTCTTTTCCGTTCCGCTTGGCATCGCAGCCGCGATCTATCTCTCCGAATACGCCTCGGATACCCCCCTCACACGCATAATCCGGATCGCGATCATCAATCTGGCAGGTATTCCTTCGGTGGTGTATGGATTATTCGGGCTGGGGCTTTTTGTCCTATTTCTGAATTTCGGCACTTCGATCCTGGCGGCTTCTCTGACACTTTCGATCATGACTCTCCCGGTCATCATCAGCACGGCGGAGGAATCCTTGCGCTCCGTGCCCCAGGCGTTCCGCACCGTAAGCATCTCGCTGGGCGCCACGCGCTGGCAGACGATCCGGCGCATCGTCCTGAAGGAGGCGCTACCGGGCATCCTGACAGGCGTGATCCTGGGCCTCGAGCGCGCTGCGGGAGAGACCGCGCCCATTCTCTTTACCGGCGCCGCATTCTTCCTACCGCAGCTTCCTCAATCTCCGTTCGATCAAACCATGGCGCTGCCATATCACCTGTTCGTCATCTCAACCCAGGTCCCTGAAATGCCGATCCAGATCCAGTACGGAACGGCGTTGGTTTTGCTGGTATTTGTGCTGACAATGAACCTGATAGCCACAATCATCCGTTCCAGGGCGAGGGCAAAGCGGCAATGGTAGGTAGGCACCATGGATAAGATTGTTATCGAAAATCTGTCATTACAATACGCTGACGGTACTGAGTCGCTGCGTGATATCAGCCTGGGAATTCGAGAAAAGGCTGTCACGGTTCTGTTCGGACCGGCCGGGGGCGGAAAGTCAACCCTGTTGCGCTGCTTGAACCGGCTGAATGATCTCACCGAAGTAAAAGCCGCCTCGGGCCGCATCCTTATTGATGGTCAAAACATTTTGGATTCACAAACGGATGTGATCGCGTTGCGTCGCAAGGTGGGCATGGTCTTTGCCCGCCCCGTCGTATTACCGATGAGCATACGGCAAAATCTGACCTATGCACTGGAGCTCGCCGGGGAGAAGCGCCGTTCGAAGCTGGATGAGGCGGTCGAACGCAGTCTCAAGCTGGCAGCTATTTGGGAGGAAGTTAAAGACCGGCTCGAGGATCCTGCCATAGCACTCTCCGGAGGACAGCAACAACGTGTTTGCCTTGCGCGGGTCCTCGCGCTGCAACCCGACATCATTTTGCTCGACGAACCGACCTCGGGGCTTGATCCCATTTCAACCGGGAAAGTGGAAGCGGCCTTGCAGGAGCTTAAGAAGGAATACACCATTATCCTGGTGCCTCACTCTGTACAGCAGGCAGGCCGGACAGCCGATTACGCAGCCTTCTTCCTGCAGGGAGAGCTCGTGGAGTATGGAGAAGGCAAATCCCTGTTCACTACACCCAAGGAGAAGCGAACAGAGGATTACATTACCGGCAGGTTCGGGTAGAGTACCTCGCCTCGATCGCGGGCTGAATGTTCTCGAAGCCACAGGCGAAGCGCAAACAAACCTATGAAAACCGTCCTTTTTCTTTGTACAGGCAATTCATGTCGCTCTCAGATGGCAGAAGCCATAGTCAATGCGCGTTACCCCGAATGGCAAGCGTACTCCGCAGGGACAAAGCCAGCCGGGTATGTACACGATCTGGCGACGGAAACACTGAACGAGATCGGGGTCCAACACACCGGAATATCAAAGCACATCGACGATTTGCCTACCAAAGATTTCTACCTTGTGGTCACCGTCTGCGATTCGGCCGCAGAGGAATGTCCTGTCTGGCCCGGGAAAGCAGAGCGACGGCTCCATCACGCGTTTATCGATCCTGCGAAAGCCGAGGGATCACCGGAAGAACGAATGCAGGTTTTCCGACAGGTACGAGACGAGATGCTGCAAGTAATTCCTGAGCTCCTTGAGGAACAATAACACCTGGCGTTCGGCGCTTAAGGGATGTTTATGAGCAATCCATACGACATATTATTCGAAACGGTTCGGATCGGTCCCGTGGTCGCTCCGAACCGTTTTTATCAGGTGCCGCACTGCAATGGGTTTGGTCATCGTATGCCGCAGGGACTGGCAGCGATGCGCGGGGTCAAAGCGGAGGGCGGCTGGGGGGTCGTTTGTACAGAGGAAGTGGAAATCCACCATAGCAGCGACCTTGCCCCATATTTCGAAGGGCGCTTATGGGACGACAAAGACATCCCCACGCTGGCGTTGATGGCGGATGCTGTCCACAAGCAGGGAGCACTGGCGGGAATCGAGCTGGTCTATAACGGATACGATGCGCCGAATTTATATTCGCGCGTGCCATCTCTGGCGCCGAGCTCCATGGGAACCATTGGCGGCTCCGGTTACGATCCTGTCCAGACCCGCCGGATGGACAAGGAAGATATCCGCAACGTGCGTACATGGCACCGTCAGGCGGCGCTGCGCGCCAAACGCGCCGGCTTCGACATCGTCTATTGCTACGCGGCTCACGGGATGACGGCTGCGATCCAATTCATTTTGAAGCGTCTCAACGACCGTACCGATGAATACGGCGGCTCGCTGGTGAACCGGGTGCGCTTCCTGCGTGAGCTGATCGAGGAGACAAAAGATGCCGTGGGCGACACCTGCGCGGTGGCCGTGCGCTTCGCAGTGGACGAGCTGCTCGGCGCGGAGGGTCTAACCCATGACGGCGAAGCACACGATGTGGTGGCGATGCTGGCAGAGCTGCCAGATCTGTGGGACGTGAACCTCAGCAGCTGGAGCAACGACTCGATCACATCACGGTTTGGAAAAGAAGGACACCAGGAAAAATATATTGCATTCGTTAAAAACCTGACCACGAAGCCGGTGGTCGGGGTGGGACGTTATACCTCGCCCGATTCCATGTGTTCGGCAATTCGCCGTGGTGTAATGGATTTTGTTGGGGCGGCGCGGCCGTCGATCGCCGATCCCTTTCTGCCGAACAAGATCAAAGAGGGTCGCCTCGAAGATATACGCGAGTGCATTGGCTGCAATATCTGTGTGACGGGTGATACACGCTTTGTCCCGATCCGCTGCACCCAGAACCCGACCATGGGCGAAGAATGGCGACGCGAATGGCACCCAGAGCTCATCGCACCGAAGAAATCTGAAAAGGAAGTGATGGTGATTGGCGCGGGACCGGCTGGCCTGGAAGCGGCGCGGGGGCTGGGCCAGCGCGGCTACCAGGTGACTCTGCTCGAAGCGCGTAAGGAGCTTGGCGGGCGCGTGGTTCGCGAATCCGCACTGCCAGGGTTGAACGAATGGCGCCGCGTCGCGGACTGGCGCCTGACGCAGATCCGTAAGATGAAGAACGTGGCTGCCTACCCGTCCAGCCCGATGACTGCCGGCGAGATCCTGGAGACAGGGGCGCGGAACATCATCCTTGCCACGGGCGCAACCTGGCGGCGGGATGGCATCGGGCGCACTCTACGCAATCCACTCCGCGGGTGTGACTCACGCAATGTGTTTTCCCCCGATGATTTAATGGATGGAGAAAGAGTAATTGGTAAATCGGGAATCGGAAATTTAGTGATTTACGATGACGACCACTACTACATGGGCGGGGTGCTGGCGGAGCTGCTGGCAGAGCAGGGATACAAGGTATCTCTTGTCACCCCCGCGCCGCTTGTCTCGTACTGGGCACAATTCACTCTCGAACAGGAGCGCATCCAGCACAGGCTTATGACACTGGGCGTCAGGCTGTACCCGCAACATATCCTGAGCGAAATCGAATCAGATTGTGTCACGTTAATCAATACAATTTCAGCAGAGGGGATGGAATTGCCACGGGATGGCGTCGTGCTGGCGAGCGACCGGATCTCCAACGATGCCCTGTATTATGAGCTCAAGCCAGCGCTCGCAGAGGGCAGGCTGGATTCCCTGCGCCTGGTCGGTGACGCCGAAGCGCCGAACATTATTGCGCAGGCTGTTTTTTCTGGACACCTGGCGGCGAGGGAATTCGATGAAGAAAGGGTTGAGGGGACACCGTTCAGAATTGAGAGAATGACATTCTGAAAATCAGCCACACAGCACGCGAGACAACCAGAGAATCTTCTTAAATCCTGTGTGCCCTTCGTGGTTAGAAGCCCCTACCACACCCGTTCCAGATTGGGGTTATCGAGAGGTTTTCGTCCCACCTTCGCCATATCGATCCATTCGCCATGGACTTTTACGCGAACCACGTCGCCCGTGAAATCGGTGACGGTGGCGCCATTATTATTGAACAGACCGGAGCCCACGGCGTAGATATCCACGGGGACACCCAGCTTCTCGAACTTCCGGATTTTCTCCGGGTTGAACCCCCCGGAAACTACGATCTTCACGTTGAGGCAGTATTCACGCGCCTGCTCCCTCCATGCCTCCGGCAGATCCCAGCTCTCGGAGGCGGCATCCAGCGCGTGGCGGACGTTGAAGACCAGCCTCGGGTTCACGCCCAGATCCAGAGATGGGTCGCCCAGAGGCTCCACCGAGACGTCGCGTAAGCTTCCACTGGTATCCAGGCGCACCCCGTACAACAGATACTTCTCCGCTTCCGACTCGTCACCTGCATCGCACAGCTCCTGATATTTCTGGAACATGGCTTCCAGCACGCGCAGGGCATCGCGCACGGAATCGTTATTGAAATCAACCAGCGCGATGCGCGGGATACGCGCCGGCAGAATACGCGAGAACTGCATCATGGCTTCCGCGGTATCCCCCATGAATGAGGCGATCGCCGCGTGCGCGACGGTCCCGCCGCCGGCGCCGCCCCACCAGTCGCCCTGCGCGTCGGTAGAGACGAACGAGCCGATCTGCTGGGAAAAGTCCATGTTGAAGCGCTGGATGGCGATGTTATAAGCATAACCATCCGCGGCCTGGACCTCGTGCATGTCGAAACGCGCCGGAAAAAAAAGAACGGGCTTGCCGCCGGCTGCCATGAGCGTCTCGTAGACGTTGGTGGCGACTCGGCTCGAGCGGGTCAGCACACCGAGAGTCGGTGTCTCGAGTAGGGCAAAATCCCGATAGCGCCCGCGGACCTTAATCACAGGTTCGGCGGTGAGAGGGTTCCCATCGGATTGGACAATCGTTCCATCGTGGACCGCCCAGACCTCCAACTGGTCCGAGGTATCGATAAACTCGTTCCCTTCCCAGTAGCCCGTGCAATGCCTGAGCATTGCCAGCGATTTATCCACCCCGACGACAATCGTCTTGCCGGGACGCCGAGTAAACCACTGCATCTCCACTTCGATATCGCCAACCGCAATGCCCTCCGGTGAAACGCCGGCTGGCAAATTATGGCGGCTTCCAGCGTAACGATAACCTGCCTCGGACAGTGCCATCAGCATGCGACCGATGTTCTCGAAATATTTATCCGAGTACCAACCCCGGCGCATGCGCTCGATATCGAGCTTGAACGTTCTATTCGTGAGGCGCTTGTTGTCGAAGATGGACATGGGCTTCCTTGATTAAGTAAATAGGTACATAGGTAAATCAGGTTCGTGCCTGTCAACCTCATGAAGGGTTTGCTCTCCCGATCTACTCGTGCGGACAGAACCTTCGCAGGGTTTAGAAATTATCCGTCGATTTCACAATATGCATTCCCGCGGAGGCGAACCACTCGTAGGCAGCGTCCGCCGCATCGGTATGATCCACCACGCCGGGCACCACGACAGGAGAGGTGCAATCTTCCAACAAGTACACCTTTTTCGCCAGCTCAGGTTCGGCAAGCATAATATCGTCCAGCAGGTCGGAGACAGTCCAGGCGACACAGTGGCTTTTTGCCTGCCCGGCTATGATCAGCCTGTCGACTTCCTGTAGTTTCTGGATGAACCTTTGATCGCGCACTCCGAGCATTTCATCCATGGGACCGGTCAGCACTTCGGGGCCAATCACAGAGTAATTCTCTGTAAACGGCGTATCTCCTTTGGTGACGATATCTGTCTGTGCAAGCCTGGCCACGGAATGGAAGAAGAGCGCCTCTGCCACGGAAGAGACCAGGGCATGCCCGATGCCGCCGAGCATGGCATGATAGGGCCAGATGGTGAGCGCATATTTGCCGCTCTTCTGTAGCTGATCCGCGTAGTGTTGCACCATCTGCTGGCCGTATTCCGGCGCGAGACCAAACTGATCCGCGACCGCCGGATTAAATCTCCATTTGCCCTCATGGATCTCAGAAACCTGGATGTCCGTATAGGGTGCAGGATGATTTCCATCCTTATCGATAAAGAAGATTGCATGGAAGACCTGCATGGTCGTATGGGTGTCCATGGTGGCTGTGATCTGAGTGATGCGCCCGAGATTGCGGTAAATGAACTGGCACAGGCGCTCGTTATCCTCTACCGCGCCGCGGCCGCTGCGTCCTCCAACATAGAGCTCAAAGTCAGGAATACAAAACGTATTCTGCACATCGATCAGCATAAGCCAGGTCCGGGTCGAATCCTTGGAGGCAGGTTGAAGACCGTATTGGTTTATCCACTGTCTTGCTTGACGGGCGCGCTCCTCATAAGGGATTCTCCAAACGGCGCCCACAGCTTCCGCATTAAAAAAATCGGGGACCTGCAAATCAGACTCGTTCATTTCACCTCCAATAGGACGATTGTATTCCCTCACATTTTCCTGTCAAGTGGCATGTCTAGGATCGGGAGCTGGAACTTGACGCTCGCCAATGACGTCCATTTTGTAGTGCGCTGCAGTCCAGTTGACTTTTTTGCCTGAAACCCTTACACTAAGAATTAAACTATCCCTTCTTGCCAGGAGAAATCATGACGTCCCACATCCAGCTTATCATGCGGTCTGGACCCACGCCGGGAGCGGCTTTCACATTGGAGGGTGATCAGCTCACAATCGGCCGCGATTCCACAAATGAGATCGTGATCAACGATGCAGAAGTCTCCCGCCGCCACGCTCGTTTGACCTTCCAGGGTGGAAAGTATGTGCTGGAAGACCTGGGCTCTACCAACGGGACTTTTGTGAACGGTCAACGACTGGCCGGTCCGCGTGTCCTGAAGCCGGGGGAAGTGGTCTCTTTTGGGGAACAGATCGTGCTGGTTTTCGAAGCCACACATTTTGACCCTGGCGCTACTGTCGTCTCGCCACGGGCAGCAGCCTCTGTGCCGTCCGTTCAGAGGCCCCTGACTCCGCCTCCCCCGCCGGTGGATTATGCGGGCAGTGTGCCTGCCAGCCCCGCACCGATCTCGGGGACGACGATCCGGCGGCCGAGCTTCGTGCCCATCTTCGTCGGCGTGGGCGTATTTCTGTTCCTGTGTATGTGCGTGGCATTTTTCTGGTGGGTGGACGCAAATTTCCTCTGGTGCACCTTCTTCCCATTCCTCGGTGGTTGTTGATCGACACAGAACCATGCCCCGCGAGGCGCGTAGACGCTCGCGGGGCGTTTTCTTTTGCCGCAAAGGAAACAGTTGCAAAAGCTGTGCCGATTGCATAGAATAGAGAGACATTTATGTGCTCGACCGAGGTCAACGTATGAGTTCTCGATATGCAGGAACATCCGGTCCCAGCCGCCGTCCCCGGTATCGCGTCCAGCGGCAGGAGAACGTGCTGGAACCGGTCTTAGAGACGGTCGAAACCCGGGCGCCCGCTTCTGCTTCTCCATCGCCGCGCTGGTCTTCCACCACAAAATTACTGGTCGGGCTGGTGATTGTGGGCATCGCGGCATTCTTGCTGCTGCGGTTCACAAGCTTGATCACGCCGCTCTTAATGGTTTTCATCGTTGCCTACCTGCTTCACCCTGTGGCAGCCCTGATGTCACGCGGGCTGCGTATTTCCTGGCAGGCGTCTATCAATATTCTCTACTTTGGGATCCTGATGCTTCTGATCGGTCTGCTCACCCTGGGCGGTGTGGGGCTGATCGCACAGGTGCAAAGCCTGATCAATCAGGTACAGGCAATCGTCGCCGATTTACCTACCTATATCCAGTCTCTCTCGGGCCAGGTGTTCCAAGTGGGTCCCTTTGAACTAGATATGCGCCAACTTGATCTGAATGCGATCAGCCAGCAGTTGCTCTCCTTCATTCAGCCGTTGCTCGGCCGGACCGGGAACCTGGTTGCAGCGGTGGCTGGCGGCGCCGCCGAGATTTTCGGCTGGACTTTTTTCATCCTGATTGTTTCGTACTTCCTCATGGTCGAAAGCAGCGGCTTACAACGTGACCTGATTAAGGTTGAAATCCCCGGATATAACGAAGATCTCCGCAGGCTGGGCAAGGAGTTGAGCATCATCTGGAATTCATTCCTGCGCGGGCAGATCTTTATTTTTGCAATGTCCACGGTTATTTACATTTTCGTGCTGTCGATCTTCGGCGTACGATATGCAATTGGCTTGGCGTTCATGGCCGGGTTAGCCAAGTTCCTGCCCTACATCGGCCCTGCGATCACGTGGGTCGTCATGGCGCTGGTCACGTATTTCCAGCGCCCCACACCGTTTGGCATGGATCCCCTGCCGTATATGCTGATGGTCGTCATTACCACGACCATCATTGACTGGATCATCGATAATTTGATGGTGCCGCGTATCATGGCGCGCAGTCTGCGTGTCCATCCTGCTGCAGTTCTGGTCACGGCGCTGGTTGCCGCGAACCTGCTGGGCATACTGGGAGTAGTCATTGCGGCGCCCTTCCTGGCATCGGTCACGCTGTTGGCACGCTACATCATGCGTAAGATGTTCGATCTAACCCCCTGGCCACCCGGGGAGACAGTGTCATCCCATGCTTCGTTTGACTGGATCACGCGGACACGAACGTTTATCCTAGCACAGTTTCAAAGAAGCACTCCAAAAGAAATCAATTACCCGAAAGAGAAGGAGAGCTCACATGAACAATAACAATCATCACGAACCACGTACGGAAACCATCGCCGAAACCGACAACTTTCAAGCCTGGCTGGCGGAAGAGCCCGACGGCGAGACCACGTACTACCTTCAGGTGGGTCGCGCCACGATCAATTTTTTTCAGGAGGAGTGGGATCAATTCCTGGATTTTGTAAAGGAAATCGAAGCTGTCAAACCGGATGACGATGAGTTGTACCGGTTGGAGTTTGACAACGTCGACGTCTGGATGGATGAATCCGACTGGCGGGAATTCAAGAATCTGGCAAAAGAACTCACGACTTAACGTCACGGAAAGAAACAGACCGGATGACGAAAACCAGCGCCATCACCGACATCCGGGGGATCGAGGTGGGCCATGCACAGGATGAGGAGGCGCTCACGGGCTGCACTGTCATCCTGTGCCGCGAGGGAGCCGTAGCAGGTGTGGACGTGCGCGGCGGCGCTCCTGGCACGCGCGAGACCGATCTGATGAATCCGGTCAATCTGGTGGAAAAGGTCCATGCCATCGTGCTGGCAGGTGGATCGGCGTTCGGGCTCGAGGCGGCAACCGGGGTGATGCGCTATCTAGAAGAGAAGGGGATTGGCTTCCAGACGGGCGAAGCCAGGGTTCCGATTGTGCCGGCTGCCATTCTTTACGATCTGAGTCTCGGCCGCGCCGACGTCCGGCCCGATGCTGCCATGGGATATCGCGCCGCAGCGGAAGCGTCCCCGAAACCGCCCCGCGAAGGAAACGTCGGCGCAGGCACAGGCGCCTCGGTTGGAAAGATGCGCGGGATGGAATTTGCGATGAAGTCCGGCATCGGGACGTGGAGCATCGAGAGCAACGGGCTCATCGTCGGCGCGCTGGTAGCGGTCAATGCCATCGGAGACGTGGTAGACCCCAACAGCGGAGAGAAGATCGCGGGGTTGCGCTCCGGAACGTCACTCGAGTGGATGAAAAACAACCAGGCGAGACCGGAAATCCAGTCGAACACGGTGATCGGCGTCGTCGCGACCAATGCCCGCTTAACCAAGGCGGGAGCCACCAAAGTTGCGCAGATGGCGCATGATGGACTGGCGCGTGCCATCCGCCCGGCGCACACGATGTACGACGGCGACACGATCTTTGCGCTGTCGACCGGCGGAAGAGAGGCAGATATCTCACTGGTCGGCGCCTGCGCGGCAGAGGTCATGGCGCAGGCGATTGTGCGGGCAGTCAAACTGGCTGGATCGGCTGGAGGATTGCCGGGCTTCCAGGAAAATTAATTGGCGCATAACAAAAGAGGATGCCTCGAAGGAGGCATCCTCTTTTGTTTATTTATCTTCTGCTCGCTACCGTCTCCCCTTCAACTCATCCTTCAGGATCATCGTCATGGCAACGCTGACCAGGGTCACAACCAGCCCTCCCAGGAACGCGTTCCACCAGACAGGGCTATCGATGATCAATGCCAGACCGAACGATTGACCGATCACGCTCGTCAGCCAGAACAGGAAGGTGTTGATCACCAGTGTAAACAGACCCAGCGTCAAAATGATCAACGGGCAGGTCAGGAACTGGAGCAGCGGGCGGAAGAGCGCATTGACCAGTCCAAAGATCAGCGCCAGCCAGATGATCGAAACCAGCCCGCTCCTCAGGTCAATCCCCGGCAGGAGCAGCACTGCCAGATACAACGCGATCGCATTGATGACCCAGCGTAAAATGAACTTTGTCATTCGGTTCTCCTCTTGTTCAAGGGCGTTAGTCTCCTCGCCTTGAGTGTTTTCTATCACCCTCTTCTACGCAAATTCTTCCTTCCAGTTGCATCCCAGAGGTTTTAAGCGCGCATCCAGAGCAGGGTGCGGCGCGGCTTGAAGCCGGCTGCCTCGATCGCCTCCGTCATCTCCCCTGCGGTGTATTCCAGGGTGAGCTGGGGATAATAGGTGATCGTGCGCCGGGCGTGTACGAGCAACGTTGTAAGGGCATCGGGATCGGTCCCGGGCGCAGTAGCGGCATACAGAGAGTCGGTCCTGCCGCCTGGAGGCATCCAGGACAGCGTGGCGAGCAATGTATCATTGCGGATCGCAACCCACTGCTTAATGTTCGAATCAAGGAATAGCAGGTATAGCCAGTTCAGAACGCCCGGCCGGAAGGCATTGATGTTCCATGCCTGGTACCATCTCAATGCATCCGGATACTGGCGCTGGAGCCATTCCTGCTGCTGGGGCCAGTAGCGCGGGTGCCGCGGCAGGACGCTGATCCCAGCCCCGGGGTACGCCAGCCGGGAGTCGGGGACAGCCTGCCAGGTGGTGCGCCGCGCCAGCTCCTGAAAGCCTAGCTCCTCGTAAAGCTTGATGGCACCCGGGTTATCGTCGCGGACGTGCAGCCAGAGGGCCGCGGCGCCTTTGTCACGAGCCTGTTTCATGACCCGTTCGGTCAGGGCGCGTCCAATTCCCCGCCGGCGGTAGTCCGGATGCGCTGCTACGTTCGCGATCAGGTAGATGCGCTTGCCTGCCTGACGAAACGGAATCAGGCTGGCATTGCCGACGATCCGCCCATCCTGCTCCCAGACGTAGCCCATCAGGGGCAGGGTGGCAGTTTCCGTGACGCGGGAAGCCCAGCGCAGAAAGCTGTCGTCGCGGCTGGCACGTCGCATATCGGAGAGATAGCGCTGACCATCGTTATCCATTGTTGGGGAAAAACACAGCTCGATCAGGTCGGCAACCGCCGAAAGGTCCCGCAGCACATTCAACGGACGGATGTAGGGATGATCATTGACCTTCACAGGGATCGTGATCGAGCTCATCGAGGCGAATTATAGCGCGTCCTGGTTTTTTGGTAGGTGGCCGTCGTATAATCTTTTTAAACGTCAGACCAGCCTTGCGAACGTTGGTTACGGTCGAAATAGCCAGAGATGAAAAGGACCTTTCTTGACAAGGCTTATAAAAGGAGACACCATGAGAGCGCTGTATACAGATGGGGGGTTCGCCTGATGAGCGATTTACATGCGGACAAGATTCACGAGGAGCAGGATCCCGACGAGGAGGCGCTGAACCGCGAGCGTTATGAGCTACTCCAGCGCCTGGAGGACTGGCTGGAGACGCCGATGCTGATCCTGGCGTTCGTGTGGTTGGCGCTGCTGGTCGGAGAATTGATCCTGGGGGAAAGTCTTGCCTTTGAGGTGATCGGGACGGTCATCTGGGCGATATTCATTGTTCATTTCGTCGTTGAATTCATTCTCGCCCCGCGCAAACTCCCATATCTGAGGAAAAACTGGCTGACTGCTCTCTCGTTGCTGGTGCCGGCCCTGCGCATCTTTCGGATCTTCCGGGTGGTCCGGCTCCTGCGCCTGGCTCGCGTCGGGCGAGGGCTGCGGTTGTTCCGGGTGGTCACCTCGCTGAACCGCGGCATGCGCGCCTTGCGCGCCGCCCTGGAGCGCCGAGGCTTTGGTTATGTCATCCTTCTCACCATCCTGGTCATTTTTGCAGGCGCAGCAGGCATGTACGCGTTCGAGAGCGGAATTCCAGGCGGATTGAACACCTATGGCGAGGCGGTGTGGTGGACGGCGATGATTAT
>DATHTH010000163.1:0-2327 GCA_035463495.1 Anaerolineales bacterium
GAGGCATTGAGCAGGTTCACATTGTAGTCCCGCACGATGCGGCGCAGTCCGTCCACAAACGAGATGAACTGTTCGCGCGGGATGAAATATTCGTGCAGGATGTCCGTTTCATTCGTCAGGTTGTTGAGTGTGTATCTGACCGAGTCATGCATGGGTTCATTCCGGGAGACGAAACAGGCTTCGCCCTCCGCCATCGCCTGTGTGCGGGGTACCACTGTGCAAGACTCCATCACGGGCTCCACATGTTTCTCCAGGAACCACTTGATGCTCATCGCCAGATCGCCCTTCTTGGAAAAGTTCAATACAAACCGGCGCAGCTTCGTGCCGGAGACTTCCCCCAGAGGCGGGATCTCCGCCTCGCCGATATCCACCTTCGTATATTTGTAGAAGATCATTTCCTCCAGTAGCGAGCCCGGGGCAGTGGACAGGTGCCCGTAAAACAGGCCCAGGTCCGGATCGGGCAGGATTTCTTTCTCAAAAATTTCCGGAAAGGCCTGATAGCTCACCACCTGGCGCTCCGTCTCGTAGATGTCGTTGTCTACGATCTCGAGGTCCACATCCAGGATAACGCCGAACAAGCCATAGCCGCCGACCACGAGCGAGAACAGTTCCGCGTTCTCGTCCGGGCTGACGTTGACGATGGAGCCGTCCGCGAGCATGACGCGCATGGAACGGATGGAGCTTCCCACCGAGCCCGCCAGGTGATCCATCCCATGGGCGTTGACCGAGATCGAGCCGCCGACCGTAAAGATATCGGTGGATTGCATCGCCTTGACGGCATATCGGGGATGCAGGTAGTTCTGGATATCATGCCAGGTCGCGCCGCTCTGGACGGTAATGGTCTTCTCGTCTTCATTCAACTGGATCTGGTTGAAGCTTTTCATATCCAGCACAAGGTTGTTCCTGAAAAAAGCCTGTCCGCCCATGCTGTGGCGCACCCCCGCCATTGAGACCTTGAGCCCGTTCTCCCGCGCAAACGCCAGGGCATTTTTGATATCTTCGACCGCCCTGACCTGGACAATGCCGTAGACAGGGGTTCGATTTAAACAGCTGACATCGTTGATTGTCCCGCCCTTCTGCCCCCATTTGAGCAGATCCCCTGTTGACAGGGGCGCAAGCTCCACATTGATCTGGGGACTGCTAGAGGAGGCTGCTGAGCTAAAAACAGGAGGGCAATCCTTCTCTCCAGCCGGATCAGCCGAGAGCCGGTTCACCTCGTAGCCGGTGGCTGCCAGGGTTGAGAGGATGGCAATCGAGGCGGCGATTTTCTTCTTATCGAGCGGCTTGCTTTGTTTGGGATCCATGTTTTGCGCCCTTCCGTGTGAATGAGATGGCTGCGAGATTTGGCTGATTTTACCGCTGGTCCTGGCAAAATGTATACGACCTCCGGGCAGTCAGGACGTATAATGGAAGTGGATGGATATCTACTTCAGGCGGCAAGAAAAGGAATGTACGATGGGAAAGAAAAGTAACCCCTCCAAATCGCCAAAAAAAACCAGGAGCAGAGACAAGCAAACTGACACCAGCGATCCGCTGCCGGGTTGGCCCGGCTATCGAACCCGGGCAGGCAGATCCGGTTATGATCCCATTGATACCCGGACCGAGGCTGCCCATACCGCGGGGACGATCATTCGAACACTCCTGAGCGGACACATCAGGAATCGCATTCACCTCCTGGCGTTAGGCGTCTTGGGACTCGTGCTTGTTATCCCTCTGACCCTGGCGATCATAGAGCTGGTGAACGGAAACATACTGCCGTGGCAGGGCTGGATCTTCTTTCTCGTCGCAGGCGGGGCGGGGCTCGGACTCTTGATCAATTTCATCAGAAACCTGATTCGGATGATCATTCGGTAAATCAGTCTCTCATTGAGTGCGGCAGCCGAATATGTATGCGTCAAGCAATAGGGCTTGACAGCCATGCTATACTATTAGTACTAATTCAGTCCTATTCCTGGTTCATGCGCAATTGCTGAAGCTTTTCCGCTTTCAGTTCGTCCTGTGGAGCCTCCTGCTTATATCCTGTGGGGGAATGCCCGCTCGCACCCAGGCGGGGGAACCTGAATTCACCGTCACCACAAAAAATAACGACGATCAGGTCAGCATCCGGCACGAGAACGGCGTTGCATTCATTGACATCGAAAGTGCTACCGGTATTGGCTCCGCCGCGTTCCACCTCAAATCGGGACGCATGCCGCAGGAAATCGTCATCCGCCTCCATTTGAAGGGCCTGGAAGACTTCCGGCTCACGTCTACCGGTGAGAGTATTGGAGCTTCTATCTCGAGTGGAGATGAGCCCACGATCCAGCAGAGGCTCATCTCCCCCGGCA
>DATHTH010000164.1:0-5593 GCA_035463495.1 Anaerolineales bacterium
ATGATAAATGACCCTGTCTTACTCAACGACTGGCATCCGGTTGCCCGGACCATGGACCTGGATTCCCAGCCCATCCTGAGCGTGCGGCTGCTGGGAGAAGACATCGTGCTGTGGAAATCGGGCGATCAGTACCTGGCATGGCAGGACCTGTGCATCCACCGCGGCTCGAAGCTCTCCGGGGGAAAGATCATCGGGGAGGATTTGCGCTGTCCGTATCACGGCTGGACGTACAACCGTAATGGGGTCTGTGTGCACATCCCGGCACACCCGGAGCAAACGCCGCCGACCAAGGCAAGGGTCAAGACGTATTGCATCCGGGAAAAGTATGACATGTTATGGGTCTGCCTGGGGGAGCCTGCAAATGACGTCCCGCCGTTCCCGGAGTGGGAGCAGGACGGGTACACCTGGGCGGTCTGCGACCCGATCCCGCACATCCCGGCGCATGGTCCGCGCCTGATCGAAAACTTCCTCGACGTTGCCCATTTCCCGTTCGTGCACGAAGGCGTATTAGGCGACCAGGCGCATCCTGAGATCGAAGATTATGAGGTCCGTCTGGGAGCGGAGGGAATCGAGTCGGATCCGGTGTACGTCTGGCAGCCTGCCCAGTATGGCACGACCGGCGGCGGGAAGGTCAGCTACGTCTATCGCGCTTTCCGCCCGTTCACTGCCCACATGACGAAGCACGTCCCGGCCGGTTGGTGGGGACCCGAAGCGCCTTCTGCGACGCACGGCTTGATGCTCACGCTCACGCCGCATGACGAGCTGGATAGCACCGTCTGGTTCCTGATCTCGTCCACAATGTGGAAGGATCCGGAAACGCTGCAAAAGGAATACACCGAGCGCATCACGGCGATCTTCGAAGAGGACCGGGCGGTTGTACTTTCTCAGCGCCCGGAACTGCTGCCGCTCGATCTGCAGGCAGAGCTGCATCTCAAGTCAGACCGGGTTGCAATTGCCTACCGTACCTGGCTGCGGAAGCTGGGTCTGAAGTTCGGGACGGCGTGAAATGAGATGTCTGATCTGTTGGAGCACAATATCAGCCCCCACCTTCCTCCCCCAAATCCGCAAGGGAAAGCACGGTTGTTCAGAGTGCTTCTCAATGCGGATTTGGGGGAGGTGCCCTGCGTAGCAGGGCGGAGGGGGCAGAAAGGACAGTATGCCTCCAAAACGTTCATCGCCGCGAATGATGCACCGGGCAGGGGAACTGCGACGAGAACCTACCCCCGCCGAAGCCAAACTTTGGAAGTACTTGCGTTCAATTGCCCTGGATGGCACTCACTTCCGCCGCCAATTCGCCATTGATAAATACATTGTGGATTTTTGCGCGCCGCGTGCCAAGTTGATTATTGAGGTAGATGGCTCCCAACATGTAGATCAGCAAGATTATGATGCAGAACGAACAGAATTCTTGAAGGCGAAGGGTTATCGTGTACTCCGGTTTTGGAATGACGATATACTCAATAATATTCAAAACGTAATGGCAGCGATCCTGCAAGCCATTCACCACAAACAAACCATGCCAGTATCAGGAGAAGGTAAATGACAATTGTCCTCGACGGTTCATCCCTCACGATCGAGAAGATCGTTGCGATTGCACGAAACCATGAAAAAATCGAAGTAGCTCCCGAAGCGTTAGAGCGGATCAATGTCTGCCGTGCGATGTTGGAGGAGAAGCTCGCCAATAAAGAGGTCATGTACGGCACAAATACCGGCATTGGCGAGTTTTCGGAGACGATGCTGAACGACGAGCAGGTCAAAGAATTTCAGAAATACCTGATCTATAACCACGCGGCGGGGATCGGCGAACCGGCGCCGGTCGAGCACGTCCGTGCGACGCTGGCGGGGCGGATCAACGTCCATGCGCATGGGAATTCCGGCTGCAGACCGGAGATCACCTTAACACTGGTGGAGATGCTGAACCGAGGCGTCACACCAGTTGTTTGTCAGAAGGGATCGGTGGGGGCGAGTGGCGACCTTGCCCCCATGGCGCAGGCGGCGCTGTTGTTGATGGGCGAAGGCGAAGCGTTCTTCAAAGGGGAGCGGCTGCCGGGGGCAGAAGCGATGCGGCGGGCGGGAATCGATATCCCGGACTTGCAGGCGCGCGATGGGTTGGCGGTGATCAACGGCTCCAACCTGCTGACAGCGATGTCCGCGCTGCACATCCACGACATGGAACAGTTTCTCAAGCAGGCAGAGATCGCCGCGGCAATGACCATTGAAGCGCTGCTCGGGAACCTCAAGCCCTACCACACTCGGCTGCACGAGCTGCGCGGCTTTCCCGGCGCGGTCACGTCTGCCAGAAACATCATGAAGCTCCTCGAAGGCTCCGACCTGACCACGGGTAGGATGAAGACCAAGGTGCAGGATGCCTACTCGATGCGTTCGACACCGCAGGTGATCGGCGCGGCGCGCGACGCGGTGGCGTATGCCCGCTCCCAGGTGGAGATCGAGCTGAACGGCGTGGGCGATAACCCGATCTTTATCCCCGAGGAGAAACTGACGCTCACCGGAGCGAACTTCCAGGGCACCCCGGTTTCGCTGCCGATGGATATGGCGGGCACAGCGATCACGATGGTCTGCGTGCTCTCGGAGCGGCGCATGAACCGCCTGACCAACCCGGCTCTCTCACAGGGGCTGCCAGACTTCCTCGCCCACGAGCCCGGCTTCTACTCGGGGATGATGCTCAGCCAGTACACCGCCGACCATTTGATCGTGGAGCAGAAGATCCTTTCTGCGCCGGCAAGCATCCAGTCCATCCCGGCTGCGGCGGACCAGGAGGACTTTGTCTCGATGGGCTTGAACACTGCCCTCAAGAACGGGCAGATCCTGGATAACGCCTATGGTGTGCTGGGCATCGAGTTCATGGCAGCGGCACAGGCGCTGGACTTCCGGAAGTTCCATCCCGGCAAAGGGACCCAGTGCGCCCGTGAAGTCATCCGTAGGCACGTGGAGCATCTGCACGTGGACCGCCCGTTGTATAACGATCACAACACGATGAAAGAGCTCGTGAAGCGCGGCGAGATTTTAGAAGAGGTGGAAAAGCTGGTGGGGAGCCTGGAATAATGTTCACGGTCATGTACCATTCTCTGCTGATCGGTGCTGCACTGTTTGTTCCCATCCCCTTCATGGATGAACGCCTGGCAGCATTTCTCTGGAAGCACATGGTATCTGACCTGGCAAAGCAGCACCGTAAAAGCCTGACGAACGACCAGCTCCTTGCGTTGTCGTATGCATCCCGATTTGCGCTTTCCGATGGCTGCCTGTTTATAACCAGAAGGCTGTTCAAGGAAATCCTGCAGGAAATCATCTTCATTCTGGAATGGCGTAAGGCGATCCATCTGGCAACCGACGCGTACTATTCAGGTTATCTGCTCAACGAGCTGTTTGCCTACGAGCGGTTTGACCCCGCCAAAGCTACTCAGTACGCGGTTGCCCTTCAAAAAGCTAAACAGGGCACCAACATGAAACTGGTGCAGAACGTTTTTAAGGGCACGTTTCGGTCTGGAAAAGGTGTACTCGCATCCGTTGCCAAGTGGCTTTCGAGTATTACCGTGGGATACGTAAAAGACTCATGGACTCGCAGGAAGAACAAAAAGAAAGCCGGGAATGTATCGGAAGAACAAATGGAGAATTTCTTCGAGATGCACAGATCCAGGTTTCAGACTCTGCTCCATGATCTGATCGTGCAGCTACAGGCTGGGATTGGCAGCCTGCCCAAAGAGCATTTCGATCGCCTGCGCGAACGGTTGTTCAACGAAATACGCGCCCTGGAAACAACATGATCCTCAAAACGAGACCGGGTTTCACCGGTCTCGTTTTCATCATTCTGGTTCTACAAGAAATACGTTATTGACTCAGCGGGCGTTGACAAACTCGGCCTCCCAGTTGAACTCTGCTGAATCTTCCAGCCACCGGGGCCAATGCTGACACCACTCCGGCATGTGAACCTCACGGACGCGATCCGCGGAAGGATGGTAAGGCTTGATATCCAGGATCGGTGTGCCCTCCTCGGCATCAATCCAGGGGACGATCACCAATCCATTCTCCACATCTACATGGATCACAGACACGGTGGATACGCAGATCGGGTTGGGGCGTAACGGGGAACGGGTGGCAAAGATCCCGAGTTTGCCGGGTGCATTCCTGTAGGGCTGCTCAGCTTCCATCACATTGCGGTGCTCCGGTGTATCCAGATAATGACTCCACCAGAGCACATGGATGTGACTGAA
Source organism: Anaerolineales bacterium (assembly GCA_035463495.1). GTDB lineage: Bacteria > Chloroflexota > Anaerolineae > Anaerolineales > Villigracilaceae > Defluviilinea. The sequence goes on from DATHTH010000164.1 coordinate 4,230, forward strand.
TTCTCCCAATCCCTGCAGCGCGGTGCGGTATTTCGGCGCGATCTTCAGCATACATCCTTCCGGGCCAGATTCCACCTGTCCTACAGGTGACAGCTTGTACACTTTCTCAGACATGTTTGCGACTCCTGAATTCTATGGTTGGTTCGATATCAAAACAGTGGCCACTGATTGATTACACAAGGTAAAGAGGGTGTTTCCCTATTCTTTGTTAACAGGAACCTGCATTTCCGTGATAGCGTTTGCATCCTGGCGCGAATGTCCATCTTCGGGCAAACGCAGATAGATGGCACGGTCAGGTCCGGCGAGGATGTATCCATTGGTGTCGATCCATCGTACTAGTGCAGCGTACGCGTTCGCCAGACCTGCAAACGATCCCTTATGAATGGTGCATGCCATGGTTTCGATGGCTGGAAGTGTGGAGCAAGATAACCCATGGACTGGTTTTATATCCGGCGGGATCGGTGCGCATGCCTCCGCATCGATCTCTGGCTCGCCGGAATGGTAAAGTGTCAGGCAAGGATTAACAATCGTCACGCTGGCCTGCTGCAGTTGTCCGAATAATTTCATCCACAAAGGGCCTTCGTCCCAATAGCTCGGTATGATGTGACGTACCGAAGCGACACGTAACGGCTCCACCCGTTTGATAATCACATCGTAATGTAGCGGCCGGTTTTCCTGTTCGATCAACTGGAGGCGGGCTTCTAACCTTTCGAGCCGATCAAGCCCTTCCTGTACCTGGTTGCGCAACTCGTTTTGTTTAAGTCGCAGCATCCCGCGCAGTTCCGCGAACGGCAGATCATCCTCCAACAGGCGAGCGACCTGATCCAAAGAAAATCCCAGATCTTTGAGCGCGAGAATACGGTGCAGACGGGGAAGCTGGTCCAGGGAGTAGTAGCGATAACCGCTGAGCGCGTCCACATCGATTGGGTTCAGAAGGCCCAGGTCATCGTAGTGGCGCAGCGTCTGTACGGTGACCTGACCGATACGCGCGAAATTTCCGATTCGTAGCTTCATGTTGACTCCGCGGCGCTACTATACACCCTATGGTTACCATAGAGTCAATAGTGACGTTGAAAAATGTACTACCCGCTTGGAGAGCATTCAGAGTGCAATAAGAAATACCCTGAGAATTCTTTGCGCTCTTGCCGGTTAACGGAGCAGGGAGACTACGGAGTCTATCGGATGAATGTCTTTACCCGAACCCCCATCCGTTCCATATCCTGAAATAAACAATCCGGGTCAGTGAGATGTCCCATCATGTGCAGACCAGGCTTGCGGACCCGGTCGTATTGCTTCAATAGCGCGACCACGGGGATTGCCGTCAATTCGTATCCGTCTTCATGCTCGAGGCTCGCCTCGACCTG
>DATHTH010000165.1:0-7934 GCA_035463495.1 Anaerolineales bacterium
CGTGAGCGGTGGCGGGACTCCGTGCATGTGGCAGGCGCACACGCACGCCGACTTGACCGAACACCGCGCCGGTATCTATGTCTATGGGGATCGCCTCACGCTCCGTTCGGGGGCGCTGACGCTGGAGACATGCGCCCTGAAGATCATTGCCACAGTTGTCAGCCGCCCGACATCTGGGCGGGGCATCCTAGACGCAGGCAGCAAGACACTCTCGTCTGACCTGCACGGGCTGGACGGATACGGGTATATCTGCGAGTACCCGGAAGCGAGGTTATACGCCCTGACTGAAGAGCACGGGCATGTAGATTTCTCGGCGTGCCCCCGCAAACCGGAGATCGGCGAACGCGTCAATATTATTCCCAACCACTGCTGTACGGTCACAAGTCTGTTCGATGAAATGATCGGCGCACGCCAGGATCATGTGAAGGTGAGATGGACCGTCGCGGCGCGCAGCACGGTCGTATAGCGCCTGAGCATGAGCGTTTTAGAGATGTCTGAGTCCCGGTATGACGTCACGACTCTGGGGGAGATGCTCATCCGCTTTAGCGTGCCATCGGGCAAACGCCTGGAGAACACGACCCAGCTTGATGTCTATCCTGCCGGCGCGGAAGCCAATGTCGTAAGCCTGCTGGCGCGTTTAGAACGCCGTGCTCTCTGGATGGGCGCACTTCCCAAGAATCCGCTCGGACGCCTGGCTGCGGGCGCGTTGCGCGAAGCGGGTGTGGACACGGAGGGAGTCCTGTGGCGCGAACAGGGACGGATGGGGACCTACTATGTCGAATTGGGCGAATCCCCGCGCGGCGTACAGGTCACGTACGATCGCCTCCACTCCTGTGCTTCCCAATTGCAGCCCGGCGATATAGACTGGGGACCACTATTCAATACGCGCTTGCTACATCTAACCGGTATCACACCGGCGCTTTCGCCTTCCTGTCTTGAAATCGTTAAAACAGCGGTACAACAGGCAAAGGGACACCGCGTGCCGGTCAGCTTCGATATCAATTTTCGCCAGAAGCTCTGGTCCGAAGCGGATGCAAGGCGGACGCTTCTTCCATTGATTCAAGGTGTGGAATTATTATTTTGCAGCCAGGTGGACGCCAGGCGACTGTTCGGTTGTGAAGGATCCACGCAAGAAATCGGGCAGCAAATGCTTGCCCTGAGCCAGGCACGTCATGTGGTTGTGACATTCGGGGGAAAGGGTGCAGTGCTATGGACCGGCGACGAGTGGCAGCTTGAGCCCGCCCGTCCAACTCGCATCATCGACCGCCTGGGCGCCGGAGACGCTCTCGCCGCGGGCGTCATCCACGGCTGGCTGGATGGAAATCTACGCGCGGGCCTGCAATACGGCGTCACTCTGGCATCCCTGGCGCTGAACCAGTCCGGGGATATGGTGGTGACTCATAGAGATGAGCTTCTGGCTCTGTGCAACAACAGTTCAGATATCACACGGTAAGCCATTGCATGGACTCCTCAGCTGACTCGCGGTGAGGGATTCTCAGGCATAGTAAAATGAGGGCATGGAAGTCCAGATCGCCGTAGCAAAGGTCAATAAATACGCCGTCTCGGAGAGCGGTGATACCCTCGAGGTCATCGAACGCCCCAATGGCGGAGTTTCGGTTGTGCTTGCGGACGGGCAGTCCTCTGGACGGGGTGCCAAAGCAATCTCACAGATGGTTGTCCGCCGGGTGATCGGCTTGCTGGCGGAGGGGGTTCGAGATGGAGCGGCGGCGCGCGCCGCCTCCGATGCCTTGTTCACAGAAAGACAGGGCCGGGTCATCAGCACCCTCAATATCGCCTCGCTGGACTTGAGCAGTGAGACCATCGTCCTGACGCGCAACAACCCCGAACCGGTCTTTGTTTGCCGCGGTGAGCATATCGACTGCCTGGAAGAGGAGAGCCTCCCGCTCGGTACCTCCCGCAACGTGCGCCCGTTGATCACCGAGCTGCCCATCGAGCCAGGGCTGATCATCGTCATCTTTACCGATGGGCTCACGCATGCCGGTAAACGCCGCGGCTTGCCTATGGACATCGGCGCCACGATCAGCGCCATCCTGGAAGACCAGGACCCATCGCCGCAGGAGCTCGCAGATTCGCTTTTAGCCCAGGCCGTTAGACTCGACGAAAACCGGCCTGCGGACGATATCAGCGTGCTGGTGCTCAAAGTCACCCCGCTGAGCGGAGACAACGTACGCCGGATGAGCGTGCGACTGCCGCTCGGGAGGAGCGAATGAGGGCGAAACAGGTGCTTCCCTTACGGCAATTGCGGGCAGGCTGGCGGGATACGGTCATCCTGTTCAAGGAGTTTCAGGGACCGTTGCTGTTTTTCACAGCAGCTGTCATCGGGGGCGGAATCGCATATGCGGCGATCGCAAACCTTGTCGGCGAGCCGGTGAACAGCCTGAGTGAGGCGATTTACATCGTGCTGACCGCCGTATTCCTGCAGCCGGCTGGAGAATTCCCTGCATATTTTGGACTGCAATTATTCTATTTTGTGATGCCCCTGGTCGGACTGATCATTCTGGCGCAGGGCCTTGCCGATTTCGGCAGCCTGCTCTTCAACCGCCGGGCGCGCACCAAGGAGTGGGAGATGGCTGTTGCCTCCACAATGAACAATCACATCGTGCTCGTCGGGCTGGGTCATCTGGGTTATCGCGTCACCCAACGCTTGCACGAGATGGGCGAAAAGGTAGTGGTCCTCGAAGTCAATCTCGGGACGAACACCACCGCCGCAGCGCGGGATATGGGCATCCCGGTCATTCAAGCGGATGCGCGGCATCCCGGCGCGCTGGAGGGCGCCAACATCAAAGATGCCCGGACCATCATCCTCGCCAGCCAGGACGACGCGATGAACCTGCAGATCGCCCTCAAGGCACGCTCTCTGAACCCGGATATTCAGGTCGTGATCCGCATTTTCGACGAGGATTTCGCCCACGCCTTGCAAGAGCAGTTCGGGTTCACCGCCCTGAGCGCGACGGAGATGGCGGCGCCTGTCTTCGCTGCGGCGGCAGCCGGCGCGGACGTCACCAATCCCATTTCGATCGAGGGCCAGCAGCTTAGCCTGGCGCGGCTGACCCTTGCCAGGTCTTCGAAGCTTGTGAATAAGACTGTGGGCTACGTGGAGGATACCTACCGGCTGAACATCATCCTGCTCCGGCACAACCACGACTCGGAGATGCATCCCACCGATACCTGTCCACTTTATGCCGGTGATACGCTTGCCGTCCTTGGCGGTCCAGAACAGCTTAGCCGGTTGATGCAGGATAATCAGTAGAGGAAGGATGAAATTGTAGTAATGACTTTCGTCGTTCTTCGACTCATCAACGAAAGTTGTTACTATGTGATCGATATGGAACCTCCCAGTAACAAACCCCTGATCGGCGTTGTTGGACCCTGTGGCTCGGGCAAATCAACTCTTATCAGGGGTCTTGAAGAATATGGATATACCTGCCGACACATTGCGCAGGAGCACTCGCATGTGCAAACCATGTGGCAAAAGATCACCAATCCGGATGTGCTAATCTTTCTGGATGCCTCCTTTCCGGTCAGCACCGAGCGCCGCAAACTAAGCTGGCAACAGAGCGACCATGACGAGCAGCAGCGCCGTCTCCGCCACGCGCGCCAGCACGCCAGCCTGTTGATCGATACAGACCTTCTCACGCCGGAACAGGTACTCGAAAAAACCCTGAGCTATTTGAAGGACTTGAATTTGTGAAGCGTTTGTCGCAATCAGCCTGCGCTTACAACCTGGAAGCCGTGCTCGGTGAGGGGCTGTACCAACCGTCTTTATAAAGAACATCCGGATAACACACGGCAGCGCAGCCCACTAGCCACGCCCCATCAACAGCGGTATAATCAGCGCCGCGTGGCGCACGACGGTTGAGACGTCCGAAGGACGTTGAACCGAGCGCCACATTTTTATGGATGGAGAATCCCAACGCATGATCCGAAATCTTTACGCCCGTTTGGTTCTCATTCTCATAATCGCTGCCCTCGCCATCTGGGTGGATGTGAGCGATGAAATCCAAATCTACAATCCCTTTACGAACAATCTATTGATCAACCGGGATATTACCCCCCGGCTCGGGCTCGACTTGCAGGGTGGGCTGCAAGTGCTGCTCGAAGCCGATGTGCCACAGGGCACCCAGCTGCAACCTGAAGCCATGGAGACGGCGCGGAGCATCGTCGAAAACCGCACCAACGCGTTAGGCGTGAGTGAGAACGTGATCCAGCTGGCAGGCGAGAGCCGCATCGTGGGCGAGTTTCCCGGCGCAGAGGATGCGGATGCGATTCTCGATATCATCCAGCAGACAGGCTTGCTCGAGTTTGTGGATACCGGCGATTTCCTGCCCGAAGAAGGGACGATGCTCCAGACAGATTTTGCAACCGGCTCGAGCCAGCAGACACCCCCTCCAACGAACACCAATGGGACAGAAACAGAGACCGTCTATCATACGATCATGACCGGACGAGAGGTGCGGACCGTCACCGTAGGGATCGGACCGACGGGCGCACCCGCCATCGACTTTGTGCTATCACCGCAGGGCGCAGAGGTCTTCGAAGAGCATACGCGGGCCAACGTGGGTAAGATACTCGCGATCACCCTGGATAAGCGTGTGATCTCCGCGCCTAGCATCGAAGGCGAGATCCCGGGTGGGCAGGGACAGATCAGCGGGAATTTCACCGCAGAGACGGCAAACGCTCTCGCTGTGCAGCTGCGCTATGGCTCGCTTCCCATTCCGCTGCGGGTGGTCGAGACGCGCATTATCGGTCCCACCCTGGGGGAAGATTCATTGCAGAAGAGCCTGCAGGCGGGCGCGGTGGGCATGATCATCGTGATCCTGTTCATGATCATCTACTATCGTCTGCCCGGAGTTGTTGCCGCGCTGGCAATCCTTTTCTATGCCGCGATTGCGTTCGCCATCTTCAAGTACTTTCACTTTACGCTGACACTGGCAGGCATTGCCGGTTTTATGCTCAGTACCGGCGCGGCGCTGGATGCAAACATCCTGATCTTTGAGCGCCTCAAGGAGGAGCTGCGTAACGGACGGAACATCGTCCAGGCTGTCGATCAAGGCTGGGCTCGAGCCTGGTCCTCAATCCGGGACTCAAACCTGGCAGCGATCATCACGTCGCTCATCCTCTACTGGTTCGGCTCCACCTTTGGCGCGACGATCGTCAAAGGATTCTCGCTTACGCTGGCTCTCGGTGTGGCAATCTCGTTGTTCACCGCGATCTACGTGACACGCACCCTGCTGACATTCGTCCTGACGAACTTCAAACCTCGCAACCTCGAAACCTGGTTCGGGATATAGGGATAAGGGAAACGATATGATCGATATCCTGAGTAAACGGTATCTATACTTCGCCATCTCGCTCCTGGTCATCGTACCGGGATTGATTCTCCTGGCTGTGCGCGGGTTGCCTCTCTCGATTGATTTCACCGGCGGCTCTCTTCTCGAAGTCCAGTTTGCGGGAGACGGACTGCAGAACGCTGAAGTGGTCGAGCTGTATGAGACTGCCGGAATCGATGACGCGCAGGTGCAGACAACAGAGAACGGGACGCTCTTGATCCGCTCGTCGTTTCTCGACAATGAGACGCGCGATCTCGTTCTGAGCGAGATGCGCGCGGCGAGCGGCGGAGAAGTCTCCGTGGTGCGCTTCGACAGCGTGGGGCCCAGCATCGGCGCTGCCGTGGCATCACGGGCTGCGCTGGCAGTCGCCGTTGCTGCGCTGGCGGTCGTGGTCTATATTACGTTTGCATTCCGAAAGGTGCCGAACGCCTTTCGCTATGGGATTTGCGCCATCATCGCCATGATCCACGATGTTGCGGTTGTGTTCAGCGTCGCGGCAGTCGGCGCGCTGTTCTTCGACTGGCAGATCGATGCCCTTTTCTTGACCGCGCTGCTGACGGTGATCGGCTTCTCGGTTCAGGATAAGGTTGTGGTGTTCGACCGCATCCGGGAGAATTCAAATGTGCTGCGCAGGCTTGATTATGAGACCCTGGTCAATCACTCCATCGTCCAAACATTACAGCGCTCGATCAACACACAGCTCATGACCGTAGAATTCCTGCTCCTGGCGCTGGCGCTCTTTGGAGGCGTCACCCTGCAGGAGTTTGCGGTGATCCTGCTGGTGGGACTGTTCAGCGGAACGTACTCGTCCATCTTCATTGCGGCTCCCATTCTGGTGCTGTGGGAAAAAGAGGAATGGAGATCCTGGTTTGGGCGCCGCGCCACGGCGTAAAAGGGTCCCCGATATGGTTTAAAAAACTCCCCACGAGGGGAGTTTTGTTTAGAAGCACATCCGTACTAGATTGCTCACGTACCGGGCAATCAGAGTGATATAGGAGGCCCTCCGCACCGCAAGCAGGCGGACAGGATAGTCTTGTTCGAACTCCTTGAGTTTCAAGAGTAGCTCGATGATATCCTGGTTGTGATTAAGACGATACATATCCCGGTCTCGCTCTGTAAAGTAGTTTAAGATAGTACATACTCTAGACGGAAAGTTGTATGGGAAGTTACAAAAAGTTTCCGCCCAGCGACAATGCCGGGCGGAAACAGAAACAACTTGTCTAGAATAGCTCGTGGGACGCTGACCGCGTGGAGAACGAGTTGACTTAGCCTCCCAGCTCCACTGCCAGCGCATCATAATACGTACCTGCGCCAAAGCCGTCGATCAGGATGTGATCGAAGGGTTTCAGATTGGGCAGCTCGCGCAGGAACGCGATCATATTCGATGCGGCGCTCACATTGCCGAACTCGCTCAAAAGCCAGGGCATGGGCAGGAAGATGCCCTCGTTCTGCAAATGTTTTTCTTTGAGTTTGTTGATCTTGTAGTTGGCATGGTGCACGATGGCGACTGCCATCGACTTACCTGCCATCCCCAGTTCGTCCAGCTTTACCTGGTACGCCGCATACACGTCGCGAACAACCTGCACGCCCGTGCGAACGAAGAGTTTGACCATGCCCATCGGTCCCGCCATCGAAATCGAGGATCCGTCCTCCGGCTCGTGCATCAGACCTGCGATCCGGATGTTATTCTCCAACGGCTCGGTTACATCGATATTGGTCACACCATCCACTCTTTGTTTGGAATGCGGATAATACATCGCCACCTGCAAGACGCCTTCATCGTCGAAGACTTCACGAGATTTGCCCGCCAGGAACTTCATCGTCTTCCCCGGGATAACGCCCACAATCCCGGCCGCGTTGCCGAACATCTGCAGGGCAGTCGCATCGTGCGACGAAACGATGAAGCGGCTCAGTCCTTCGATGCCTCCAACCAGGACCTTCTTTCCGTACAGGGAATCGGCAATATTCTGATCGAGCTGTTTATTCTCAGGCAGCTCCGGGTTCAGCGCTAAATGCAGGCTGCTCGTGGAGCCGTCACAGGCTTTATGAATTGCAACTTTCAGAGCGCTCTCCGGGATCCCGACGGCCGCGGTGATCTGGTCTAGATAATCTTCCGTAACCGGCGCGCTCATGCCGATAAGGACTGCCTCCACCTCCGAAGGCTGCCAGTTACAGGCTTTGATCGCTTCGCGCAGGAAGCGGGTCCCGATCTCGATCTCAAGCCGGGTGTGCTGATCGGTTGTCAGGTTGAGCGGGAGATGATGCCGGTTGATAAACCCCAGCTCGGACAGGTTCAGCCTTTCATTCGGCAAAAGCGGACGTCCCAGGCGCTGCTCCAGGAAAACGGGTAACGTGTCATTATCGTAGCTTTCGCCCCAGGTGCCATAGACACCGCCGATTCCAACGGCCGGATTGGAAACACATTCAATTCCAAACGGAATGCCCTGCCCAACATTGATCATTCCTTTCTCGACATTGGGCCGGTCGAAAAAAGATACTTTGATGTTCTCAACTGTCATTTGATTAACTCCTTGCTGCTTACCATCGAAACCCCGTTTCGTTTTGAAAGTTTCGCTCCACATC
>DATHTH010000166.1:0-3153 GCA_035463495.1 Anaerolineales bacterium
TGGAAGCAGCCCAAGCAATACACGTAGCAGGGTGGTCTTTCCCGCGCCGATCCGCCCGGTGATCACAGTCAATGTGCCGCGCCGCAGGCTCAGGTTCACGCCCTCGATGCCGTTCGTCGAGGTGGGATAGTGAAAGGTCAGGTTCCGCGCGGATAATTCATTCAGGTGATCTGAGTCCTGCTTGCTGGCATATTTCACCTCGGGGAGCGGACCCTTTAAGTCGACGGGGCTGTGTCGGATGAGTGCATCCAGCGGTGCATTTTCCATCAGGCGATACATGCGCTGGACCGAGACATCCAGTTGTTTATAGCGCGCTGCCAGACTGCCGGCAAATGTGGTCAGGTCGCCCATACTATGCAGGAGGTAAACGAACAATGAGAAGTCACCCAGCGTGAACGTGCCCGTCCGCATGGACTGCCCGACCAGGATGAGGATCACACCTGTGCTGAGCGTGGAGGTGTTGCGATAGATGGAGCCGAGCAATGCGTCGAAGAGCTTCTCCCGGACCGTCAGCCGGCGGCGGTCGTCGTTGAGGCGATGGAAGTGCCGGATGACGTTCTTCTCTGCCGTGGCAACCTTAACCGCCTGCACCGCGCCGAAGAACTCGCCGATGAAGCCGCTCACATCCCCGGCTGCCGAACGGGAGGCGCGTCGGTAATGCTCGATGCGTTTCGCCGCGATGTTGGCGATGACCCCTACCAGGATCAACGGGATGAGCGCCATGACGGTCACCCACGGGCTGATGCGCAGCATCAGGAGAATTGCCACGATGACAACCGCAATGCCCACCCCAATATCGTTGATGAGGATTACGAACAGCGGAATCTCCTGCACATCCGTCTTGAAGCGGCTCATGGCTTCGCCAGCCGAATCGGGTAATGATGCAGCGCCAGGGCGGCGCAGGATGTGCCGCAGCAGATTTTTACGCAGCAGCGTCGGAATGTCGGCGAAGATGGGCACGTCGGCATAGTAAAAGCCGTAGCTGGCAACCACGCGCCCGATCCAGGCAGCAAGCCAGAATGCAATGATCGCCCAGATGCCAAACGTCAGCTGCGCCGCGCCGGTCAGCATGTCGAAGAACGCTTTCATGAGCAGCGCCGGCGCGATCTGCCAGACAAAGCGGATGAGCGCCACGCACAGCAGGTCTACGAACCACAGCCAGGGCCGGAAGCGCAGCATCTCCCAGATCACGCGCCAGGCGGGCAGGGCGGGGATTTTTAGAGTTGATTCGGTCATATTCATTCCTTTTATGTCGTTGCGAGGAGGGTTGAGGCGCACGCTGCCGAAATCCCGACGAAGCAATCTCCACGCATACGATGCTAACCTTTTAGAATTCTCTTCGTTTTATCGGAGATTGCTTCGCCACCCGCTGCGCAGGGCAACGTGAGCCCGCTTTGCTTCGGGCTCGCAATGACACTAAACCAGAACTTCCTCCAATCCGGTTTGCAGCAGACGGTGGAAGCGGGAATTTGGATCGGCGGCTAACCGCTGGCGGTTGCCGTATTCCATCACCCGCCCGCCCTCGAGGATCATGATCTCGTCTGCGCGGTGGACAGTGCCCAGGCGGTGGGCGATGATGATCGCCGTGCGGTTCTGCAGGAGCTTATCGATGGCGCGCTCCAGGCGCTGCTCGGTGGCGGGATCGAGACGTGAAGAAGCTTCGTCCAGGATCACCAGACCGGGCTCACGTAGAAAGACGCGGGTGAAGGCAAGCAGCTGCGCCTCGCCCGCGGATAACGAGCGGCTACCGGTATCCAGGACGGTGTCGAGACCATTGGGCAGTCCCCTGTACCAGTCGCTCAGCTCGAGCTCTTCCAGGGTGGCAAGGATCTTCTCGTCGGGGATCGAGCGGTCGAAGAAGGTCAGGTTGTCGCGGACGCTGGCGCGGAACAACTGCACATCCTGCGTCACGATGGCGACATTGCGGCGCAGCGTCTCGAGCTGCAGGTCTCGCAGATCCGTCCCGTCGACACGGATGCAGCCTGCCTTCGGATCGTACAGGCGGAAGATCAGACGGGCGAGGGTAGTCTTGCCGCTGCCGGTCCGCCCGAGCAGCCCCAGCACCGACCCGGGGCGCAGCTCGAACGACAGCCTGCTCAAGACGGAGTCGCTGCCATTGTAGGAAAAATTGACATCCTGAAACGCCAGAGCGACCGGGTGAGCGGGACTCTGTTCGAGTGCGCCGTCCACCACGTCTGCCTTGAAGTGCCGGAACTCTGTCAGCCGCTCCACACAGGCGCCGATGGTCTGGAAACTCTCCACCTCGTGGGTCATCGCCCAGAACGGCTCCTCGAGCAGGCTGAGGTAATGCACAAAGAGGTAGACCGTGCCGATCGTAATGAGCCCGGCGGTATACAGCCAGTACCCGCTTGTAATCGAAAGCAGCGTGCCAGTCGTGAGCGCCAGTCCCATGGCGTTCTCGATGATCCAGCGCTTGAAGTGCGCCCGGCGGTTGTGGGTCAGGATGGTCCGCTGGTGGCGGAAGAGCTCGCGGATGGAATAGTCCACCGCTCCGCTCGAGCGGATGTCTTCCGTGCCCGCCAGCTGTTCCTCCAGGAAGCCATAGAGCTCTGCCTCCGCCTGCCGGCGCGCCTTCTGATGCGGCACGGCGATATCCTTGAGGCGACCGAGGATCAAGATGGTAGCGATGGAAAAGACTGTGAACGCCAGCCCGGCGCGCCAGTCTTCGAGGAAGAGGGCGATCAGGATGCCGACTAGCAGCAATCCATTGCTGACCAGGTTGAGAGCAAACTGTGAGAAGAACGTCGCCAGCTCCGTCACATCTCCGTCGATACGCTCGATCAGCTCGCCGGGCGTGTGGTCGTTGTGGAAGCGCATGTCCAGGTGGAGGGCGTGCTCCGCCAGCTCGGCCCGCAGCGCGTTGGTGGCAGTCCAGGCGACGTTCTCACCCAGGTATGTCACGCCGACTGCGATAACCTGCTGCACGAGCGCAACGCCGAGGAACGCTACGGCGGTCCACGTCAGCACCTGCAGGGCTGCACCGGATAAGGCCGAATCGATAAAGCTCCGCATGATCTGCGGGGCAAAGATGCGCAAGCCAATGCTGCTAAAGAGCATGACAGCCAGCAGCGTAAACCGTCCGCGCTGCGGGCGGATGTGTTGAGAAAGGAGATCCCAGTAGGCTTTGAAAGG
>DATHTH010000167.1:0-9429 GCA_035463495.1 Anaerolineales bacterium
CAGCAACCAATCGCCTGCCAGATACAGGTTGGCGTACCCGGACCGGTCCGCGCGCAGACGATACTTCGTGCTGCCTGCCACGGACTGCACGTAGCGCTCGCTGGGCACAAAGTTTGCCCGCCAGAACTGGGCGTCGAAGCGGGCCTCGCCCGCGCGGTTCTGCGGATCGATGAGAAGATCCCATTCGAATTCCCCTTTCTCCGGCCCGCTGCCCCGGATGGCTCTGGGCCAGAGATGTCCCATGTAACTGTTCATGAACGTTGTGCCATTCTCTTTGACCCGCTGCATTGCCTCTTGCAAGGTCTCATGAGGCTGCTCGTCGAGCACACCGCAAGCATAGGTAATATTGCCCAGATTGTAGCTCGCCGGCCAGTTCTCGCGGTCGAGCAGCTGGTCCATGTTACAAACCGTGTCCAGCGGCTCGACGTAGCTACCGATAATCGAATTGGGGTTGTAGGTCCACCCCAGTCCCTGACCGAGAGTTCTGTCCACCCAGACCTGGAATGCCTGCGTGCGGACTGTCTGCACGTTGTCCATCATATTCTGCCAGGATTCATTGCGCTGGATCAGATCGCGACAGGGATGCCGCAGGGCGCCGAGTGAGATCCCCAGGACGACCAGGTCAAAGTCCTGCCCCCTGCGAAGGGTAACAGCCTGCGCGTCGAGGGGGTTGTATTCCGCCTCGAAGTCCACCCCTCTTGCCTGCAAGTCCTGCCCATCCCGCAGCTGATCCCAGAGCGGCTCACTCGGCCAGCACGGCAGGTCGCGCACGAGGACGAGCGGATCGTATTCACCCACCGTGAGGCGGACCTGTGGAATGACCTCGATAGCGTCGATCTCCTGCCCATCCTGGGACGGGACGAGCCGGTCCACACAGTGAAAGAACTTGAAGCGGACCCCACGCCTTTGCAGGACCTCATAAAAGGGAGCGAAAATGGTATCGCCCATGCCAGCCTGCATCTTCCAGGCGATGGCTCCCTTATAGGTCATGAACATTCTCAACGCGCCGGAGAGGGCAGTCCCAGCAGCCAGGTTGGGCTTAGCGACATCCCCTCCCTCAAACGCAAAGGCGACGTCGTACATTGCTTTTAAGATCGGGTTGCTGGGCAGAGTCAGGGTCGGATACTCGCTCGCCCCATGCTTGCGGAGCCAGGCAGTGAATTCCATATCGTCCACGGAGGCAAAGCCGTTTTCCAGGATCCCGTCGGCGTGGATGCCGCACAGCATGGTCGTGCCCGTGTCAAAAATGACGAAAAGCTCACGCAAAGCCTGGCGATCGAGGTCGGGCTCGACCCATGCCGTCCATAGCCATTTCTTGAACACGGTCAGCATCTCGCAGAAGCGGGCATGGTGCTCCGCCGGGGCGCGTTTGACACCTGCTGCGCTGTGGGCTTTCGCCATATGATGAGCCAGAGCAAGAAGCTGCAGCTCTTCGAACCGCCGGACATGAGAGAGGTCTGCCTTCAGCTCGTCCACCAGGCGATCCCACCAGCCTGGCTTTTTCCAGGTCTTCGTGGAGACGGGTTCTGAAACAGGATGATAGCCAAGGGACTTCAGAACTCTATCCAGAATTCGCTTCCACCAGGGCCGGGTAGCTGCATTCAATGCACTCGCAGTAGGAGCAGGTTCTTTGCCATAGGTTATGCCGTGGGTTAGCTCCCACATCCAGCCGAGGAATTCGGCAGCAACATCCCAGAACGTCGGCAAAACGGTGCCATCCCCCGGTGTAGAGAAGTTCGTAGGGAACTCGATCGCCCAGTCCACCCATTGCTCTTTGTACAACTCATTTAAGACAAAGGCGCTGTTCGGCTTGAATGCATCCTGCCAGGTCGCCAGCGGTGTCCCCGGGGCGCGTCCTAATTCTTTATAACAGCGCTGAATGCAGTTAAAGGCATTTTCGTAGAAACCGAACCAGATATGGAGACCGTGCTCCTCGATACGCGCCTGGCGCTCCAGGTTCCGCCCACTGGCGCCTTTGCCTCCTAATCGCCACCCCATTTGATAGACCGTCACTTCGTATTTCTCACGCAGCGCGGGACTGCTCGTCAGCTCGAAGGCAGCCACCATCGAACCGACCCCGCCTCCCAGCACAGCGACTTTTGTCTTCTTTGCGATTTCGGGCATGTCCTCACTCCTCCAACTCTTGGATCATGTACGTCCCACTCATTTTGTCCCTTGTTTATGGAAACCCGCAATCGTTCACAAAGGTGCGTTTGGAGTTACAGCGCCAGCATGATCGACAAACACAAGAAGCATCTCCCGTCTGTCGATTTGAGGAAAACTTATCTACAAGTTAGCTTAAAAATACCCCTCGCTCTTGTCTTACGAGGGAGGCGAAGCAACCCCTGCACTGGCACGCAGGTGCAAGTGTGACGGAAGAGTGTTTTTAGGACAGGCTTTCGTTGTAATTATCACGAATCAAGTCTCGGACTTCCTGGATGGAACGATCGAAGGGCCCCGGGCTTTCCATCTTGAGGCTGGTGACCGCCGCAGCCCAGACCCCCGCTTCGTGAGGCGGCATGGTGAGACGCATGGCGACGTACGCCCCCAGGCAAGTGTCGCCGCGCCCGCTGCGGCCCTCGATATGACGGGGGTAAAACTTCATCTGGTGGAGCTCGCCATCTGCGTGGAGGAGCAGCCCATCTTTATGTGTGAGCACGATCTCGCGGGGACCCAGCCTGGCATAGAATTCTGCGGCTTTGCGCAGATCGGTCTGGCCGGTCAGGAACTCCGCCTCTACGGCATCGCTCTTGAGCACGTCGAGCAGACTCAGCGTGGCTTCCATTTCTTCCCACGGCTCGTATCGCAGCTCCTGACCGCGCAGCACGCGCACGAATCCCTGCATGTCGGCAGCCACCTGCATGCCCCGGTCCTTGAGAGATTGGATAACGTCCAGCCCCACCTCGCCGCGCAGGCTGGAACCGATCACGGCTGACGGAGCGTCGAGCCCATCCAGATCAGCCGAAGAGATCGGTCCCGCGGCGCTCATGACGGACAGCGTGCGGATGTCCGGGTCCGCGGTAGGATACTCGAGCTTCAGCAGAGTAGAGCTGGGAGAATATATAGGGTAGCAATCGATGCCGGCGGCTCGGAGCTTCTCGACCACGTGCTCATCTTCCCTGGCAAGGCGCGTGACGACCGCTACGTGCGCGCCGAGCCGGGCTGCGGCATGCGCGGCGTAATTGACGGCGCCCCCGTCCACGATTTTGGTACCGGCAGGAGAGACGATCGTATCTTTGGTGTAGTTGCCGATGTAGAGGACGTCGTATGATTTCATCGAAGCTATCAGTTATCTGGCTTTGTTGACATCCTCAACAAAGCCACTCAGCTTCTAGCCGCCGGCAGCACCTGGATGCAGTCCTCGGCAAAGCCAAGGGTGACTGTCTCCCCTTCCTTGAACAGCTCGGTCACATGCGGGTCGGTCTCCGTGCCCAGGATCGAGACGCCGTCCACGTCTACGGCGTACTCGATCATATCGCCCAGATAGACCGCCCGTTGGATCACACCCGGATAGATGCCGCCCGTCTTCTTGATCTCAACCATCTCCGGGCGGACGATCAAGGTCACATCTTCGCCCTCATGGAACTCACGCCGGATGTTCGAGAGCGCGATCGATTCTCCCAGCGACTTGACTCTCAGGCCCGAGCCGTTCTGAGACTGCACGACGCCGTCGATGAAATTGGCGCGGCCGATAAAGTTGGCGACAAAGCGGCTGTTCGGGTAGCGATAGATCTCGACGGGCGTGCCGATCTGCTCGATGATGCCCTCGTTCATGACCACGATGCGGTCAGAAAGCGTCATCGCTTCGATCTGATCATGTGTCACGTAGACGCTGGTGATATTCAGCTCTTTCTGAATGCGGCGGATCTCCGTGCGCATCTCCTCCCGTAATTTCGCATCCAGGTTGGAGAGAGGCTCGTCCATCAGAAGGACCTTCGGCTCCATGATCAGGGCACGCGCCAGCGCCACGCGCTGCTGCTGCCCGCCGGAGAGCTGGCCCGGGGGCCGGTCGCCATAGCCCGGCAAGTGGACCAGGTCCAGCACCCGGTTGACCCGCTCGGCGATCGTGCTCTTGTTCAGCCGCTGCACGTTCAAGCCATAGGCGACGTTTTCGTAGACGGTCAAGTGCGGAAAGAGCGCATAGCTCTGAAAGACCATGGACATATCCCGCTGATGCGGCGGCAGTGAATTGATCTCGCGCCCGTCCAGCGAGATCTTGCCCGAGGTGGGAAACTCGAACCCGGCAAGCATGCGCAGCGTGGTTGTCTTGCCGCAGCCAGAAGGACCCAGCAGCGTGACCAGCTCGCCTTTCTGGATCTCCAGATCTACGTTGTACACCGCAACCACTTCCCCCACATTGCCGCGTGCAGGAAAGATTTTGCTAATGTTCTCCAGCGTCAAGTACATTGCACATTCCTCGTTTCTATGCTGCCTACAACCCCTGACTGAGATCCACGCCTGCCCGCCCGCGCAACAAGCGATTGGTGACCAGATTCAAGATGACGATCGCGATCAGGACAAAGATGATAATGAGCGTGGAATACGCCGCGGCGATGCTGACCCCGCCCTGCTCCCACTCGCTGAGGATCGAGGCTGTGACGATCCTCCACTTGGCGCTGATGAGAAAGACGATCGCCGAGAGGCTGGTCATGTGGCGGGTGAAGCTGAAGATCAGTCCCGCCACCAGCGCCGGCAGGATAAGCGGCAGCGTGACCTTGCGGAACGTGTACTGCGTATCCCCGCCGAGTATATTGGAGGCCTCTTCGATCGAGGGATCGATCTGTTGGAGCGACGCCACGCCCGCCCGCACCGAAGCCGGCAGACTGCGGATGACGAACGCCGCCATGATAATGTATGCCCCGCCCACCAGCGCAAAGGGGATCTCCATGAAGGACATCGCGCAGGGAACGATCAACGCCAGGATGCCCCCGAGGATTCGCTGGGCAGGCGATTTCAAGCTCTGCACCAGCAGGATACCCGCAAAGACCAGGAGGATCGCCAGCAGCGAGGGCGGCGGCTGGAAGAGCACCTTGATATGGTCGGAGAACTGGAAGATGGCATTACTCCAGAAGCCGCGCGGGAGGCTGCGGCTGTAGTCCGCAATGGGCCGGGCGATGGCATCGACCCAGTTTTCACTCATCACGTAGAGTCCCAGGACGACAGCCATCAGCGCGCCGAAGCTCTTTCGCGTGCTGAAGAACAAGACCGCAGCCAGAGCGAGGTAGAGACCGCCCAGGATGTAGTGGATCATATTGGATTCCAGCCGGGCAAGCAGCACCCCGAGCGCCGTCCCCACCAGCAGGATAACCAGCCGCTCACGTGCATCCCTGCCAACCACCAGGGCAAAGAACAATGCCAGCAGCGCATAAATGATCACCGCCAGCGCCAGGGGCGGACGGTTGAACACCAGCACAAAGCCAATGCCCAGGATCGTCCCGGGCACCGCGCCGCCGAGGTTGGAGGTGAAGTCCAGGGCTTCCTTGCCGCTGAAGTTCTTCCGCACCACCAGCCACGCAATGACCATGCCCAATAAGGCGGCGAAGGGCGTTGCCAGCGCGCTGAGGAAGGTGGTATCCAGCACGGCTTCGACGCCGCGCGTCAGCACCATCGACCAGTGCCGCAGGGTCGGAGAGAAGTCCACACCCCAGGTGAAGCTGAAGGAACCGTAGACGATGGTAGCATACAACAGCAGCACAAAGGCGCAGATCAGATAGGCTGCAATATTGAATGCCCAGCGGATGACCGGGTCCTTTTCGGTGATCTGCGCCCCGGAGGGCTTGCCGGTCACAGAAATGTAGGAGCGCCGGTTGACGTAGTAGCGCTGGGCGAGAAATAGTAACAACGTGGGGATGATCAGGATCAAGGAGAGCACAGAGGCTTTCTGGTAGTCGTACTCGCCGATCACAGCCAGAAAGATCTGCGCCGAGAGCACCGTCTTGTTGCCCGCGATGAAGAGCGGGTTGCCCAGGTCCGCCAGGGATTCAACGAACAGCAGCAGGAATGAGCCGGCGATACCCGGGATCAGCAGCGGCAGCGTCACGGTGCGGAAGATGTGCAGACGGTTGGCGCCCAGGCTCGCCGCTGCCTCCTCCATGGAAGCGTTCAAGCGCTCGAGCATGG
This sequence comes from Anaerolineales bacterium, assembly GCA_035463495.1. Classification (GTDB taxonomy): domain Bacteria; phylum Chloroflexota; class Anaerolineae; order Anaerolineales; family Villigracilaceae; genus Defluviilinea. The sequence goes on from DATHTH010000167.1 coordinate 6,121, forward strand.
CGCGCAGGATCAGGTAGGCGACCGAGAAAAAGGTGATCGTCTGTACGAGCACCAGCCCGTCGAGCCCGTAAATATCGTTCATGCCCGGGACGTAATTGATCCCGAACACCTGCTTGGTGATGAGACCGCTGCGCCCGAATAACAGGATCGTGCTCAGGGCGAGCGCAAACGGCGGAGAGACCGTCGGGAGCAGCGCCAGCCAGTGGATGACGTTCTTGCCGGGCGGGTTGCAGCGCACGCTGGCATAGGCAAAGATGAAGCCCACCAGCGTCCCGCAGGTGGCTGTCATAAAGCCCATGATCATGGTATCCACGAATGCCCGGCGCAAGCCGGGACCGTAAAAGCTGTCAAAATAACGGGCAAAATAGCTGAAGTCGAGGGCGCCTTCCCTCGAGATAAATCCCCCTGCAACCGTCCGCACGATAGGCAGGATCACAAAGACGAAGATGAAAATGCCGGAGAACAGCAGGCTCATAAAGAGCACCGGGTCTCTGAAGATCAGCGAAAATTCCTGAAAGCGGCGCCTGACGCCGACGAACTGGACTTTTGAGGATTCCGGTAACGCTAGGCTCGTCTTCATGCTCCTCCTGCGTATGAGAAGGTCAGGGCGGCATTCTGGTGCCGCCCTGACCCGCTACACATTGATTATTCTTTCAGGTTATCGGCGCCTGCGATCTCGTTCGTGAACTTATCGACGAACGCCGTCTTGTTCTCTCCTGCCCAGATGAAATCGTAATCGATCAGGTTGACCTCGAGCAGCTCCGGATGTGAGAGCTCGACGCCGCTCACCGTCGGCGCCTGGTAGGCGGCATACTGGGGTCCCAGGGCTTGCGCTTCCGGGGTCAACGCCCAGTCGTACCAGAGCTTGGCGGCGTCCAGGTTCTTCGCGCCCTTGAGGATCGCCATGCCGCCGATCTCATAGCCGGTGCCTTCCTCGGGGAAGGTCAGCACCAGTGGGAGCTTGTTGTTCTCGATCTCGTTGACGATGTCATGCGAGAAGACGATCGCCACCGCGGCTTCGCCCTGACCCACGAACTTGGCCGGGGCGGCGCCGCTCTTGGTGAACTGCGAGATCTGGTCGGCATACTGGTCCAGATACGCCCAGCCTTCTTCCTCGCCGCGCAGCTGCAGGACTGTCGCCAGAGCCGTGTAGGAAGTACCGGAGGAGGACGGATGGGCAACCATCACCTGACCCTTAAGTTCGGGCTGCAGCAGGTCATCCCAGGAGGTGGGCGCTTCCACGCCGGGGTTATCTGCCAGCCAGTCGGTGTTGGTGGCGAACCCGAGCGTCCCGACGTACACACCCACCCACTGGTTATCCACGTCCTTCATTTTTGCCGGATCGGTCAGGTTGGCGAAATTCGGGGACTCGTAGGTCTCGAGCAGCCCTTCCTGCTTCGCGGCGACAAAGCTGTCGATGGGGCCGCCCCACCAGATATCGAACTGGGGATTGTCCTTTTCTGCCTGGACGCGGGCAAGCGCTTCACCCGAAGACATGCGGACGTAGTTGACGGTAATGCCATACTTCGCCTCGAACTCCTGCTTCATGCCCTGGCACCACTGCTCCTGCGGCGTGCAGAGGACGTTGAGCTCGCCGCCCACTTCCGCCTGCGGAGGCTCGGTGGCTTCGCCGGCGGGCTGCGTGGCAGCCGGGGCGGGCGCGCAGGCGGCAAGGACTGCGGCGGCCAGCAATATGTGGATCAACAAACTGCGGACTCTTTTTGCGGTCATCTCTCTCTCCTTTGAAAATAGATAGGATGGGCACATCCATGTGCCCGCGTTCCAAACGACAGTCAATTTCTCCCAGGCATTGAGTCTGAAGCAATATTAAGGAACAAGAACTTTCGTGTCAAGGGGAATTCTCATATTCAGGGATTCTTCCATAGGCCAGGCTGGCTCGGAGGGAAGATCACCGGGCTGTGGCTTTCTCAGTATCGCCTGACAAGTGCGGGGCATGTCATGCTCCCGAAGGACACCGCTTCGGGACGGTGTGAGCGGAGCGACACTTGCGCATGCACGCAGTGCAGGTAAGCATCTCTCCCACAGTGACAGAGACCCTGCGGTCGCTGACACCTGCCCTGGCGGGCGGTGCCAGGGTAAGACGCACGGTGCCAGGGAAAACGCTCCCTCAGGGTGACATGAACTGGATTTTGAGAAAGCCATGTCACCGGGATGTGCCCTGATTGACTTTTATCCTCGACGTGGTTAAACTGTATTCGAACGCACCGGCTCTGCGCATCCATGTCTCGAGAAGGATGGCTTGCCGCGCAGCCGGGGCGTGCATCCTCAGAGGGCAATTGCCGGTCCGAGACTCAACGTCGCCGCCAGGATCTGGTGTGCAACAGGAGATTTAGATGCAATCCACCTCTGCCTCTCTGCTCGTCGCTCCCAACTTCAGCGATCCCGAATATATTCGTATCACCCCCTCTTCGGCCGGCTGGGATCATCTGTCGTTTGCGGCACGCAGGATGAGACCGGGTGATACCTGGGATTTTGACACGCAGGACTATGAGCTTGCGCTGGTGGTGCTCGGCGGGACATGCCGGGTGGCATCCAATGTCGGCTCGTGGGAGGGGGTTGGCAGGCGCCCGAATGTCTTTGCCGGGATGCCCTACACGCTCTACCTGCCGCCCGGAACGCGCTTCACGGTGGAAGCCACCGGCGAGGAACTGGATATTGCGTACGGCTGGGCTCTTGCACAGGAGGCATATCCTGCGCGTTTGGTCACGCCGGCGGAGGTAGAGATCGAGATCCGGGGAGGGGACAACGTAACCCGGCAGATCAATAAGATGATCCCCCCGGGCTTTCCTGCCAGCCGGCTGGTGGTGGTCGAGGTCTATACGCCTTCGGGCAACTGGAGCTCCTACCCGCCGCACAAGCATGATGAGCACATCGTGGATGACGGGGGCAACCTGCTCGAGGCGGACCTGGAGGAAATCTACTTTTACAAGATCGACCAGCCCGAGGGCTTCGCCTACCAGCGCATCTACACGCCTGGCCGCGACATCGACGAGCTGATCCTGGCGCGCGATAGCCACCTGGTGCTTTCGCCGCGCGGCTATCACCCGGTCGTGGCGGCGCCGGGCTACAACTGCTATTATCTGAACATGCTGGCAGGCTCGGCTCAATCTCTTGCGGCGACGGACGATCCAGAGCACACCTGGGTCAAGGAGACCTGGAAGGAGAAAGACCCGCGCCTGCCGCTTGTGTCTATGGAAATGGAAAAGATCAGGAGCTGAGCATGTCCGCGTTTCACAGCAAATTACACCAGATGACGCTGGAATACCCCACCGAGTACTGGAACGATTC
>DATHTH010000168.1:0-9597 GCA_035463495.1 Anaerolineales bacterium
AGCTGTCGAGATCCAGACCCAGCTGCGCGAGAACCTGGGCATCAATGCCGAGGTCGTACAGATGGAATCGGGTGAGTTCATTGCCGAGTCTGGCGCAGGCAACCTGGCGGGCTTCCACCTGCTGGGCTGGGGCGCAGATTATCCGCACGTGACCAACTTCCTGGACTTCCACTTTGGACAGGCAAATACACAGTTTGGTAATTCCTATCCTGAAATTTACGAGCACCTGCAGGAAGCTTCTCAAATTGGCGACGTTGCTGAGGCAGCGCCGATCTATGAGTCGGCCAACAACGCGATCCGTGAGCAGGTGCCTATGGTGCCGATCGCTCATGGCGTATCGGCAGACGCTGCGCTTGCCAGCCTGGGCGGCGTGCATGCACGGCCCTTCGGCGCCTATGTGTTCGCTTTGCTCGATCCGGGCGACGACACCCTGGTAGTCATGCAGAACGCCGAGCCGATCAGCCTGTTCTGCGCCGACGAGACCGACGGCGAGTCGCTGACGGCCTGCCAGCAGGTGGTCGAGACTCTCTATGATTACGAACTGGATTCGGGCGAGACGGTTCCCGAGCTGGCCACGAGCTGCGAGCCTAACGAAGACGCTACGGTATGGACCTGCACACTGCGTGAGGGCGTCAAGTTCCATGACGGCTCTGACTTCGATGCCAATGACGTGGTGGCATCCTGGGCAGCCGGTATCGATGCCGAGAATCCCTACCATGTTGGCAACACCGGCACGTTCTTCTACTATAACTACCTGTGGGATAGCTTCATCAATCCGCCTCCGCCGCAGTAAGCTGTTGCGGGGTTGATCCTATGGTCTGCGGGGCAGTCAGGTTTCGGCCTGGCTGTCCTGCAGTTCCAGGTGAGTCTTGTCTGATGCTTCAATACATTACGCGCCGCATTCTTCTTGCTATTCCGGTCCTGTTTGGTATTCTTTTGGTCACCTTCATCCTGGGACGGCTGATTCCGGGTGACCCATGTTCCGCGGCGTTGGGTGAGCACGCCACAGCCGAAGCCTGTGAGCGCTTTGCACGTGAATTCGGTCTTGACCAGCCCATTCTGGTCCAGCTGGCAATCTACATGGGGAATATTTTGAAGGGCGATTTCGGGGAATCCATCCGTTTTAGCCGCCCGGTCACCCTGATCCTGATCGAGCGCCTGCCGATGACAATTGAATTAAGTATGGCGGCGCTCACGCTGGCTATACTGATCGGGATCCCGGCCGGGATCATTGCAGCAGTCCGCCATAACTCCATTACGGATGTGGCTACCATGGTGGGTGCAAATATAGGCGTCTCTATGCCCGTCTTCTGGCTGGGCCTGATGCTGGCTTATTTGTTCGCGTTAGTATTAAGAGATACACCTTTCTGGCTGCCTCCATCCGGTCGCCTGACAGCCGGTCTCACCGCCACACCTTTCTACCAACATTATGGATGGCAGGTGGAACCCAGGACGACGTGGTCTAACTTCCTTGCATTTTTATCTAATTTTTACATTTTTAACTCGATCATTACCTTTAACTGGCCGGTTCTGAAAGATGCCATCCAACACTTGATTCTTCCATCGCTGGCGCTGAGCACCATTCCCACGGCGATTATCGCCAGGATGACGCGTTCTAGCGTGCTCGAGGTGCTGGGCATGGATTATGTCCGCACTGCCCGGGCAAAAGGCCTGCGCGAACGGATCGTGATCATTAAACATGCATTCCGCAACGCTTTGCTCCCGGTTGTGACCGTGATTGGGCTGTCCCTTGGAGGGCTCTTGGGCGGGGCCGTATTAACCGAGACAGTATTCAGTCTGGCAGGCGTGGGCCGTATATTGTTCGAGGCGATCACAGCCAGAGACTATCCCATCATCCAATCCTTTACCATCGTCATTGCCATAGGATACGTGGTGATCAACCTGGTGGTTGACCTCGCTTATGCCTATCTTGACCCCCGTATCCGGTTGACCTGAGGCTGATCCCATGACAACTCTCAATCCTGAGCTTCCGACCGTCCTTGATCCCGAGGCGCTAGGCAACCGGCCCATCACACTATGGGGTCTTGTCCGCAGGCGCTTTTTCCGCCGCAAATCGGCTATGGTGGGGCTAGGAATTCTGGGAGCGTTAGTCTTGATCGCGATCTTTGCTCCCGTACTCGCCCCTTACCCTCCGGAGCAGGTGCTCATCGGACTGGAACCGGTCCGAAAGCGCCAGGCGCCCTGCATTCACCTGCTGGGCTGTCCAAGAGACCAGCCGCAGCATCTGATGGGTATCGATGGCAACGTGCGCGACCAGTTCAGCCGAATTTTGTATGGCTCGCGGTTTAGCCTGATCATTGGTTTTACCACCGTCACGTTCGCAATCTTGGTCGGTGCGACCCTGGGTGGCATCGCCGGTTTTATCGGCGGATGGCTGGATGACGTGATCATGCGGTTGATGGACGTTCTACTGGCATTTCCATCGCTGCTGTTAGCCATCGCAATCGTAGCGGTGCTTGGACCGGGCCTGATCAATGCCTTGCTGGCGATCGGGATTGTTTCCATTCCGGCGTACGCGCGCGTCGTACGCGCCAGTGTGCTGGTGGTCAAGGAAATGGACTACGTTTCTGCCTCGCGCGCCCTCGGCGCGGCTCCCCTGCGTCTGCTCTCCGACCGGATCCTGCCCAATGCCCTGACCCCGCTCATCGTGCAAGGGACACTGGGCATCGCCTCCGCCATTCTGGACGCAGCGGCGCTGTCTTTTCTGGGCCTCGGGGCTCAGCCGCCGACGCCCGAATGGGGCTCGATGCTCGGCTCAGAGCGCAATCAGGTGTTCACGGCGCCGCACCTGGTGTTTTACCCGGGTCTGGCGATTATGCTAACCGTGCTGGCTTTTAACCTCCTGGGTGATGGATTGCGTGATGCACTTGACCCACGACTGGCGCATGTTAGTTAAGGATAGAGTGGGGAGATCCAGCTGGAGTTGCTGGCTCACGGCCGGCTGCGCCCATCGAGCAGCACCGGTCCCGTAAAGCTATGTTCATTAGCCATGATGGATGAATAGCACCGAATTGTCCATATCCTTGTCTCGCTCTTTCGAAATTTCCGGAAGGAGGTTCCGCCGCCAACACTACTTTCTACTGTCCATTTGCTAATCATTAACCTATTCTCTCAGGAGGAGAAACCGTGAAACCTAAAATTACCCTTTTGATGTCGCTGGTCGTGCTCGCCAGCATGATCCTGGCGGCATGCGGCGGTGCTGCACCCGCAACGGAAGAACCACCGTCGGTCACAGAACCGCCCGGAGCGACCGAGCCGGCTGCCACCCAACCCGCCGCTGGAGAGTTCAGTGGAACCGCCACCATCACCTTTACACAGGAACCTGATAACCTGAATCCGCTTTACACCGAGATGTGGTTCTCAGCCATCACGCGCGATTTCTGGCTCAAAGGATTGTGGTCATTCGACGAGAACAACCAGCCTGTGCCCGAAATCGCCGCCGAAGTTCCTTCTGCCGAAAATGGCGGCTTGAGCGAAGATGGCACTGTAATTACCTACCGCTTGCGTGACGATGTCACCTGGAGCGACGGGACCCCGGTCACCGCTGACGATTTCGTCTTTACCTACGAGATGATCATGTCAGATCAGAACGTGGTGCAGAGCCGCTATCCTTATGAGGACTTTGTCACCTCGGTAGAAGCGACAGACCCGCAGACAGTTACCGTCACGTTCAGTGAGCCTTTTGCCGCCTGGCTGACAAATATCTTCACCTATGTCCTACCCAGGCATGCCTTACAGCCCGTATTTGAAGCCGAAGGCAGCCTCGACGTTGCCGAGTGGAACAAGGCGCCAACAGTTGGCGTAGGACCCTTCGTCTTCAGTGAATGGGAATCTGGCAGCCATATCATTTTTACAGCCAATCCCAACTGGATCAATCCGCCGCAGTTAGAGCAGATCTTTATCCGTATCGTTCCCGATGATGCGGCGCAGGAAGCAGCCATCATCGCCGGCGATACAGACATCGGGGTGTTCCTATCCTCAGACCAGATCGAGACCCTGGAAGCCGGAGGGGATGTAGACGTGGTCGCAGTCCCATCGGGTTATGACGAGGGCTGGTTCCTGAATGTGAATCCGGAAACTGCCCACCCAGCGATGCTGGATGTGAACGTCCGGAGAGCAATTGCACTTGCGACGGACCGCTTCACCATCGTGAACGATCTGCTGGATCCCGAAATCAACCCGGTTAACGTCACATTCTGGGATGCCACCGAGCCATACAATAACCCCGATCTGGAGCCCTATCCGTACGATCCCGACGAAGCAATGCGTCTTCTGGATGAGGCGGGCTGGGTAGATTCCAATGGAGACGGCACGCGCGATAAGGACGGCGTCGAGCTCGTTCTTCGTTACATTACCAATGATCGCGAGCTGCGCAAGAATATGCAGGCAGTGGTACAGCAGCAGTGGTCTCTCGTGGGTATCGGTGCAGAGCTCCAGAACTATTCCAGCGATGTCTATTGGAATGGCTATAACGATGGTGGACCTCAGGCGCAGGGCTTGTACGATATCGCTCAATACTCCAGTGTGGGTACCTTCCCGGATCCCGAGGTGTCCTTTAACTGGCTTTGCAGCGAAATCTCCAGCGCAGATAACCCCGACGGTGGCAACTGGCAGGGCGTGTGTATGGAAGAATTAGATGCCCTGCTGCAGGAGCAAGCTGTTACCCTCGATCTCGAGGAGCGTATTGACCTCTATCACCAGATCTCTCAGATCCTGTACGACGAAGTTCTGTACGTCGGGATCTGGAAAGACCCTGATCTGTGGTCGATCAACGACCGCCTGCAGAACGTGACCCTCTCCGGCGCGACTCCCTTCTGGAACGCGCATGAGTGGCAGGTATCCCAGTAATCACATAGTAGCAGGGCTCGCCGGGTTCATGTCCGGCGAGCCCTCATCCATGGCATGACCACCTACATCCTGCGGCGGCTTGCGCAAGCCATTCCACAGCTTTTTATCATCAGCATCATCCTGTTCGCGCTGATGCAGGGATTTGGCGACCCGGTTGCGACGCTGGGGGCGCGCACTCCACCCAGGGCGGAGGATAAAGAGCGGCTGCGCAGAATGCTGGGGCTGGACCAGCCGGTGTATGTGCAGTATCTTACCTGGTTGATCGGCAACGACTGGCAAAAAATCGACATGGATGGCGACGGTGTTCCGGAGACGAACGGCCAGCGCAAGGGAGTCTTGCGGGGCGACTGGGGCAACTCGCTAGTGACACGCCGCCCGGTCCTGGAGATGATCGGCGATCGTTTGCCGAACACCCTGATTTTGATGATCGCCGCCGAAATCATCATCATTAGCCTGTCCTTGCTGATTGGACTGTATTCGGCTTTGCGCCCCTATTCGATCTTCGATAACATCGTCACGGGATTATCATTCATTGGTTACTCGATGCCGGTCTTCTGGCTGGCATTGATGCTGATGTATATCTTTGCCGTGCGCTTTCGCGCCTGGGGGTTGCCCTACTTGCCCACGGTGGGAATGTTCGACCCCGAGGTGGGAAGAACAACCGGCCAATTGATCCGGCATATGATCCTGCCGGTAGCGACGCTGGCGATCATCAGTATTGCCGGCTACAGCCGCTTTGTCCGGTCCAGTGTGCTCGAGGTGCTCAGCCAGGATTACGTTCGCACGGCGCGTGCCAAGGGATTACGCTCCGGGTTTGTCGTCCTGCGTCATGCGCTGCCGAATGCTGCCTTGCCCTTTATCACCCTGATTGGGCTCGATATCCCCTTCCTGTTGGCGGGTGCTGTCGTGACGGAGCGCATCTTTGCCTGGCCCGGCATGGGACGTCTCTTCCTCGACCATACGGCGCGGGCCGATTTCCCGATGTTGATGGGCATTCTCATGCTGATCTCGGTTGCCGTCGTAATCTTCCAGATCGTCACGGACGTGGTTTATTCATTCGTCGACCCGCGCATCCGCCTGGGATAGATCATGGCAGATACGGTTTCTACTGCCCTACCCCAGGAGACGGTCTCGAAGCAGTCTGCGACGGCGCCTCTTTCACCATGGAGGTTGGGTGTGCGCCGGTTTCGCCGGCACCGCATGGCAATGTTCGGGCTCTTCCTGCTCGTGCTGCTTTTCCTCTATATTACGTTTGGCGGTTTTTTCTCGCGTGGCTACTGTACTCCGATCCGCCAAGACGTAAGCGGCGAAGCCTGGGCGAACTGCAACGACACAAGTCTCCGGCTGCAGCCTCCTTCGGCAGAACACATCTTCGGCACCGATGTCATCGGGCGGGATATCTTTGCCCGCACCATTTACGGAGGACAAATTTCCGTCTTGATCGGGATTGCTGCAGCCTTCGTGCAGGTAGTTCTCGGCGCTTTGATCGGCGCCGTGGCCGCCTACTATGGCGGATGGGTGGATAGCTTGCTGATGCGCTTTACCGAGGCCATGTTGAACATTCCCAGCCTCTTTCTGCTGATCATTGGGGCGCATTTCTTTAGCGGGGGGATGCCCAGCTTTAACTTTTTCGGCCGCCAGTTAACCGGCAGCGTCATCGTCATTATCCTGATCATCGGCGCCACCTCATGGATGTATCTGGCGCGCATCGTCCGTGCCAATGTGCTCTCGCTGCGTGAGCGGGATTACGTCTCCGCCTCGCGTGCGCTGGGCGCCTCGGATACTCGCATTATCTTCCTTCATCTCCTCCCGAACACCATCGCGCCTCTGATCGTGAGCGCCACGCTGGGTGTGGCAAGCGCCATCCTCTCGGAAGCCTACGTCAGCTTTCTGGGGCTAGGCGTGCAGGGGGCGACCGCCACATGGGGCAACATGCTGGATGGCGCCTATCAATACCTGGAGACAGCGCCCTGGCTGTGGTTCTTTCCCGGTGTGTTGATCTTGCTGACCGTGCTCGGTATCAACTTTGTGGGCGATGGTTTGCGCGATGCCCTCGATCCCTACGGCAGCAAACATTTGTAATAACCGGCATTCACCAGTAACAATTCGCGGGGATTGGGGTTTATCAGGTTAACATGCCGCCTGCCCTTTTGCACACGGAGATCAAAGCAGGTAAAATCATGGCTGTGAGATGTGCAGCTCAGCACTGGCGTCTTCGAGAAAGTCTGAAGAGGGCAAGCGGCGTTCGATGACGTTCCTGAGACAGCTACCCTGAAATATAGAGATTCTTATGCTAGTCCATACTCCAATCCATTCCTGGTTAAAGCAGTTACACGTATCTTATGTTCCCGGGCCCTCTACGCCTCTCGCCGATCGAGTGTCCTCCGGATTGTTGGATCATTTCCAGCAGGAGGGTCACACCACAGAAGCCATGCCAACGCCCGAGACGGATGTAATCCTGACGACCTCCAGGCTGGGTGAACCGCTCGGCTGGCGCGATGCCCTTCTGTTCACTGCCCGCCGCCGCTTTCGACTGAAGCATGCCCCGACGGTCTTCACGATCGTCCACGCCACGCCGGAACAGTTCAGCGTATGGATCGCGACCGCCGAGGGCGCTCTCAGGGACGAAGAGGGGATCCCCTCCGCTTTTGCCGGCATCCCCGAGACTGCCTCCCGCACCCTGCGCCAGCAGGGCCAACGGGGCGGGGCGATCATGTATCTGTTGCGGATCCTCCAGATCCAGACGAAGTGCATCCGGGTCCTGCTTGTAATTGGCAATGACCAGCCCGAATTCGCATATCTATTCGACCTCGTCGGTGCACACCCGCAGATCAAGTTCGACGATCCGCAGCTCTTTTACAAGGATATTGCTCTTCGCATCCTGACCGCCGCCAGCACCGAGGAGATCACGAACCACCAGGTCGTGGAACCACCCATCACGAGGCAGGAGTGGGCGAATCTCCCAACGATCGGGGAGATGACACAGGCGAGCCAGGAGCTGGGAAAGCGAGATTTCTTCACCGAGATGATCCAGGTCTCCCAGGTGGCAGAGGTGCCGGGCTTTAGCGAAGCGATCTCGAGCCAGTATAGCGAGGGCTGCTTTGCCACCTGGAATGTGCAGATCAACGGTTTGGTCACGACCATCACCGGGAGCGCCCGGCCCGTAAAAAAAGAAAACATTACAGATCAGGATCTGGCTGTGATCGTTGGCATCAAGCCGGAGCGCGACGGAGCTTTAATTCGTAAGGTGGAAGGGCACCCCAACCACCCGCCCTCCTCCGAGGCGGTGGAGATGATCGGCATGGATCTCGATTTGCCCAGGATAACGCTCACGGATGGAGTCGAGGTTCCGGTGATCCGCTCCAAGCTACATGGGCACCGCGGCGTGCGTTCCTTTGACTCGCGGCGCGTCGAATATGTGACCATACCGGAAAGCTATCTTCACTACCCTGTCTCGTGCTCCACGGATGCGCAGTATCGAGCTGTCCAACATGCATTCTCACGATCCGAGGCGTTGCAAAACCCTGGGGATCCGCGCCTGGTCGTGTTCACCGTTCTGCCCGGTCATGGGGTGGTGATCGTGGAAAAATGGGTGGAGGGGAAGCAGGCCTTCCAGGTCATCTGGGAGGCGATGGACAACCGCGATATAGAAATCGCAAATCATATTCCGCAGGGACCGTTTCGGTTTGAGAGCAGCGGCCAGCGCTGTAACATGGTCGGCGATTCCATTCCATAAATCATTGCAATCTCCTTCTCGATGCGTGCTATCTACGTCGATAAACACATTCCGCGTGTCCTCTTAACAAAAGCCATTACCCCCATCTGGAAAGATTTCGTCTGGACGCCACTTTCGGCTGCCCGGTCTGCGTCACTTGACGATCTGCCCTTGCCAGGTCCGCGCTGGGTGCGGGTGGAGAATCTCGCCTGCGGCATCTGCGCCACCGATCTATCGCTGCTCTTTGTCAAAGCCGATCCATCGGTAGCGCCGGCTGCACTGCCCGGGCTACAGCGTTTCTATCTTGGACATGAGGCGGTCTCTGTTGTGACAGAGACGGGTCCCGCTGTGACGCAGCTCCGCGTCGGCGACCGCGTCATCATGGACAAGCACTTCTACGGCGCGAATTGTCTGAACTTGGAGCGCGAGCATCCCTGCGAGATGTGCGCGCAGGGCGAGACCAATTTCTGCTTTCATAAATCGGACTTTCCCTATCTCGGTGCCGGGGGCGGATTCGGCGATAGCTATATCACCCATGAGACCGGTGTGCAGCTCTGCCCGCCGGATTTGGCGTTGGACCAGGCGGTACTCGTCGAGCCTATCGGCATCGGCACGCATGCGGTGCTGCGTCATCCTCCCGGGCCGGGCGCCAAGGTGCTGGTGATCGGCGCAGGGATGATCGGTCTCGCGGTGCTCATGGCAGTCCGGGCAGCGCAGCCCTCCTGTGAAGTCACAGTTCTTTCCCGTTATGATTTCCAGTCGCAGATGGCAGAGCGGCTGGGCGCGAAGAATATTCTATATCAGCGCGACGGCTATGGCGGCATCGCCAGGGCATCGGGTGGAAAATTCTTCTCGGCGCCGTTGAACAAAGGCATCGTGGTCGGCGGGTTCGACCTCATTTATGACTGCGTTGGAAACGCGAAGACGCTCAATGATTGTCTGCGCTGGGTTAAGGCAAAGGGCAAGGTCGTGCTGGTGGGCTCGCATCTTATGCCCATGACGAAATTGGATCT
>DATHTH010000169.1:0-7729 GCA_035463495.1 Anaerolineales bacterium
CGCAGCCAGCGCCACATGTTGGCAAGGTCCTTTCCCACAAACTTCTCGAACAGAAAGATCGGCATCGGAAAGCGGGATGGATACTTCCCCATGACTTCCCTGTAAATCTCCCGGCACTCCGCCAGTGATTTTACATCGGCGGCTAACGGTAGATCTCTTCCGATATATTCATCGGGATTGGCAAAGGCTTTTGCCGCGACCGCGCCTACATCCTGCACGCTAATCCAGCCGATCGGGCGGTTCATGCCTGAGAGCTTGGGCCAGACATACCAGGTGGAGCTGCTCGGATAATAACTGGGATCGGTCATCAACTCCATAAACGCAAGCGGACGAAGCCTGGTGAGCGGGATGCCCAGCCCGTTCATGATCTGCGTGATCTCCTCCTTGGCATCCCACTGCTCGATCCCCGTTCTCCTGTTTGCCCCCAGCCCCGCCGACCCGTAGACAACGTGCCGGATGCCCGTCTTCCTGGCAGCCTCAGCCGCGTTTCTGCCCTGGTTGATTTCCACCTCGATCTTCCCGGAGACCGGAATCTGGATGTCGTACAAACCATACGCGTCTGCAAAGGCGGCCTCCAGAGATGCCCTGTCTTCCAGGTCCGCTCTGACGACCTCGACGCCCAGCGCCTTGAGATCTGCAGCTTTCTTGCTTTCCGGCTTGCGCGTAACCCCGCGCACCCGCCAACCCTGTTTGAGGAGATGCCGTACCACCTGTCCGCCCTGCCGGCCGGTTGCGCCCACGACGACAATAATCTTTCCTTCGGTTGGAGCCATATGCTCTTATCCTTTCCGGAGCGACGGTTTTCAGCGAGGGACCGTCATCCCGAGGCAAGCAAAAGATGGAGAATGTCGCTTTTCGATATTTTACATAATAAGGAAGGGATTCGTCTATCTATCGCATTCATTCTGCTGGCCGGCAACAAATAGTGACAGCCACTTTTGCGTAGAAAGTGGCTGTCACACGCTAATCCTCGGACCACCCTCCGGAGGAGTCGGTGGGTGGTCTTGTGGTGAAGATTAGACCTGCACTGCCCTGCATCCCCCGGTCAAACCTTGCGAAGAAGGGTAAGGCTCAACAGAATGTGCCCGCGCAGACGGTGATGGTGGCAGGCGCCGACTGGTTTCCAGCCCCGTCCACGGCGATCAGGTCAAAGGTATTGAAAACGCCCATGTTGCCATAGACGACGGTGCTGTCCCTGCCCAGCAGGCTGTGGTCGAAGACCCCGTTCACATAGACGTCATAGCGGATCACAGACTGCGGATCCACGTTGTCGGTGGATTGCTCCCAGGACAGCCAGGTCTCGCCATCCTGAAACGAATTGCCCATGAAGTTGGCAGGCGTCGTGGGCGGCGTGGTGTCACTCCCATCCCTGGCTTCCGTGGTCACCGTGAGAGGATCGCTGATGGGGGATGCGTTTCCGCCAAAGTCATGCGCCCGGACGGTGAAGGTGTATGCCGTCTCCGGCTGCAGCGGTCCGAACGTGGCGGACGTGTCACGCACGCCCGAGAGCACCGTGCTGCCGTTCATCGTCACGCTGAACCACAGATTGGTGCCATCGTCCACGGAAGACCAGGCAAGCGAGATATGCGTGGGACCGACATCGGTCGCAGAGACCACCGGCTTGCTTGGCGGTGTGGTATCGCGCGGCAGGGTGAAGGTTACCGTGTTGCTGTACTTCGAGTAGTTGCCCGCTGCGTCGAAGGCGACGATGCGCAGGGTGAAGGTGCGTCCCGGTTCGAGCCCCGCTCTGTAGACCCGGCTGGAAGCCGGTCCGGGGAAGGTCTCGCTGCTGACATTCGCGCAGCAGATCGTGTAGCTCACACTGCCGGAGTTATCAGTGGACGGGGTCCACGCCAGGGAAACGCTGTGGGCGGTCATGCCGGTGACACGCAGGTTGGTGGGTGTCGTGGGCGCCTTACGGTCCTGGGCGGCAGAGGTGGGCGAGACGGCGACCGTCAGAACCAGCATGACGATCACCATCATGATCGCCGTCAGCTTTGAGATCTTTCGTGTACTCATCCTGTTTGCTCCTTGTTACTCCTAAAGCGGATCTCACAGAGAGCCCTTCTTGCTCTATGGATACATACGGAGGATCAGCCCGCGCGGATTGCCGGTTTCGTTCCCGAGAGGGTTTTCTCATACTCATAGAGAACTGCCTACGGTGCAAGTCCTTGGCGACAATCTGTTAACTCACTGAGCGGGGAGTTATTCACCGGCCGGAACGGGAGTATACTTGCCTGAATGCTCCCGGAAGAGCACCTTTAGTGGTCATTGGTCCGATGGTCTCGGGAATTACAGGATGGCGCAACGAAACAAACGCGGCAGGCGAGTGGTAGTCGGAGATGTTACCGGTATCAGCGGGGAAGTGACCATCGCGGCTGGCGATATCTACAAGGGTTACACCGCCGAGCAGGTCTCTCTTCTCCTCACCCAGATCACATCCAAATTCAAACCCAAACCGTTCGACGGGCGTTGTCCGTATAAGGGGCTGGAAGTATTCGAAGAGGAGGACGCCGACCTGTTCTTCGGACGGGAGCGGATCGTCGAGGATCTTCTCAATCGTGTAAAAGAGTCCCGGACCGTCTTTATCACCGGTCCATCTGGCAGCGGGAAATCGTCACTCGTGCGCGCCGGGCTGCTGCACTCGCTCAAGAAGGGGGCCGTGAAAGGCAGCGAGCGCTGGCTGTATGAAACCATGAAGCCAGGGCGCGAACCTCTGAAAGACCTGGCGCTGGCATTCTCGCGTTTGAAATCCCCCGAGCTCGCCAATTATTTCCAGGCGCACGCACATGAGATCGGCGTGCTGCATGATTGCGCCGAGTCTGTTCTGAGCGGGCGCAAGGACCAGCGCTTCGTCCTGTTCGTGGACCAGTTTGAGGAGGTCTTTACGCAGGTCAACAATGAGCAGGAGAGGCTGGCGTTCCTGAATATGCTCGCGCATGCCGGGACCCTGGAGAACGGGCGCGTGATGGTGCTCTTCGCCATGCGCTCGGACTTCGTCTCGAACTGCGCCACGTACCCTACGCTCAATGAACTGCTCAGCCACGAGTTCCGGCAGATCGGCGCGATGCAGCCGGAGGAGCTGGTCAGCGCGATCGCATTGCCTGCAAGGCACGTGGGTCTGCCTATTGAAGACGAGCTGATCGCCCGGATCATCAACGACATGAAGGGGGAGCCCGGCGCACTCCCGCTGATGCAGTTTGCCCTGAAAGATCTGTTCGATTCGCAGCAGGCGCGGGGCGGCGTGATCGCGTTGACCCTGGAAGATTACCTGCGGCACGGCGGCATTCACAAATCGCTGGAACGGCATGCCGATACATCGTTCGCCCGGTTAAGTGCAGGCGAGCAGGACCTGGCGCGCTCCATCTTCAGCGGCCTGATCGAGATCGGGCGCGGCACCCAGGACACCCGCCGCACGGCTTTGTTCGACGAGCTCATCCCGGCGAATGCGAAGCCTGAAGAGGTCGAGTCCATCGTGCGCAAGCTGGCGGATGCGCGGCTGATCATTACCGACGAACAGGCAGGCAAGGACACGGTCACGATCTCGCATGAGAAGTTGATCGACGCCTGGCCGTGGCTGAAGAAGCTGGTCAACGAGAACCGGGATGTCATTGCCCTGCAGAATGAGATCGCGAGCGATGCCAAGGAGTGGGAGGACCACGGGCGCGATCCGAGTTATTTGTATACCGGCGCGAGGCTCGTGAATGCGCGCGAGCAGCTGGCGGCGAAGAAACTTGTGCTGAGCGGTCTCTCGCAGGAGTTTGTGCAGGCAGGATCTGTCCGGCAGCGGCGGGGACAAATCTCTTTGTTGGCGAGTGTTTCTGCAATTATTGTATTGTTAATCGTCGCAGTGATTGTCTTTAGCAGCCAATCCGCGCAGAACAGGGCGTTAGCCGAGGCGGCGCAGGCAGCCAGCACGATGGCGGTTGCGCAGCAAGGAACCGCGGAGGCAAACATGCAGCTCGCTCGAGAAAGCGAGGAGATTGCACAAGCACAGAGGCAGTTGGCATATGAGCAGGCAAGGCTGGCGCACGTGCGCGAGCTGGCTGCCCAGGCGGCGCTGTTGCGCGAGCGACGCTTTCAAACGTCGTTATTGCTCGGCGTGGAAGTGTTCGGTCTCGTGGATAACCCTCAGACACGCGGGGTGCTGCTCGATAACGTCCAGGACCGTCCGCAGTTGCTGCGCTATCTGAACGGCCATAACGGGGCGGTAAACGCTGTTGCGATCCGCCCGGACGGCAAGATGCTGGCGTCGGCGGGGAGTGATTTCACAATAGTCCTTTGGGATCTGGAGACACTTACGCCCATCGGCGCGCCTCTCCAGAGCGGCGATGTGGTCAACACGGTCGCGTTTAGCCCGGATGGGACGATGCTGGCCTCGGGGAGCCAGAGCAACGGCGTTACCCTGTGGGACGTAGACACGCATGAGCCCATCGCTCAGCTGCTCGATGAAAATTCGGACTTCGCCGGCAGCGTAGCCTTCAGCCCGGATGGCAGGACGCTCCTGGCTGGAGATTGGTATCCCACCCTTTGGGATATAGCGACGCAGCAGCAGATCGGCGAGCCGTCCGAGCCGTTCATTAATACCATCACGAGTCTTACCTTCGGCCCGGATGGGCGGATGTTCGCTACGGGCAACATGGATGGGACAATTCTGCTGTGGGATGCGATCACCGGTCAGCCCGCCACCCTGGCTCTGGCCGGACATACCGGTCCCGTGACCAGCTTAAGCTTCAGCCCGGATGGATCGTTGCTTGCGTCCGGGAGCAACGATAACACGATCCTGCTCTGGGATGTGAGCACACAACAGCTTGTGGGCGAGCCACTGGAGGGGCATGCCAGCCAGGTGTCGGGCCTGGCCTTTGGCTCAGATGGAAGTATGCTCATCTCCGCGAGCTGGGACGGCACCATCCGCCACTGGGATGTCGGCATCCGCCAGCCAGTCGGCGAGGTCCTGAGCGGGCAATCTGATCGCTTGTTCGATCTTGCCCTGAGTCCTGACGGCAGCCTGCTCGCATCCGCAAGCGCGGACGGCACTGTGGCACTCTGGCAAAGCAACCAAACCAACGCGATCGGTATGCCCTTGCGCGGGCAGCTAGGGCGGATTGGTAGTGTCGCCTTCAGCCCGGATGGAAAAACGCTGGCTTCGGGGAGCTATCGCGGCACGATCTTCTTTTGGGATGCCGGCGCTGGACAGGCCACTGGGGAGCCGATCAGCGGCGACCCGGGTCAGATCACAAGTGTTGCCTTCCATCCAGCCGGTTCCATACTGGCTTCCGGCAGCACTGATTCGACTGTCACTCTCTGGGATGTCCACACCTATCAGCGGATTGGCGAGCCTTTGATTGCTCATGCCGGCGCCGTGAGAAGCATAGCCTTCAGACCTGATGGCCGGCTTCTGGCTTCGGCAAGCGAGGACGATACGGTCATCCTGTGGGATTTGGAGACTCATGAGCTCGTGGGATCGCCATTCGACACACGCCCCGATCGTGCAAACACAGTTATCCGGAGCTTGATTAGTATTGCCTTGAGTCCCGACGGAAACCTGCTGGCTGTAGGCTACGCAGACGGCATGATCTATCTCTGGGATCTGCACACACGTGAGCAGATCGGCGAGCCTCTCACAGGACATACCGGTCCAGTCCAAAGTGTAGCCTTCAGCCCGGACGGGAACATCCTGGCATCCGGAAGTGAAGATAACACCGTGATCCTGTGGGACATAGAGACTCATCAGCCCATAGGTCAGCCCCTGACGGGACATAGCGGTGCGGTGAACTCCGTGGCGTTCCATCCGAATGGTGACCTGCTGGCTTCTTCCGGATTCGATGCAACTATTCTTCTATGGGACGTCGCCACCGGTTTGCCGACCGGCGATGGTCTGCGAGGACACACCGGTTCCGTTTATAGCCTTCAGTTTAGTCCGGACGGTGGGTTGCTCGCTTCGGGAAGCGTTGACAATACGGTAAGGCTCTGGAACATGGATCCACGATTATGGATTGATAAGGCTTGCGAGCGCGCGGGACGGAACTTTACGAAGGCGGAATGGGCGCAGTTCTTCGGAGAAGGGGACTATCATAAAACGTGTGAGCAATGGCCCCTTGCTGCCGACATCGCCGTGGAACCAAGTCCCACGCCTTAAGGATCACCGAAAGTTGGTTCCTCCTCGACGATGCACTCGCAAGTAATGGGATCGTACTCAAGCCCTCCACATACCTCGGGATCGCAGGCAGATGGCGGAGTTTCAGTATCCGTAGGCAATGGCACAGTCACGATCGGGGGTGGCACAGTAATAATACTGGGGATATCCGTATTCGTGGGTGAGGGAAGTGGACTTACCAATGGAGGACTTGTATTGGTGATGTCCACGCCAGACGAAGCTTTGCGTGTTGCCGTTGGCAAAATATCTGGTGGGCAGAACTTCGGCTGGTAAGCCATATCCTCGAAGCCATAAGGCTTCCAACAGGTGTTGTCCATTGCATACAGAGCCGCTAACGGGTAATTGGAGTTGCTCCGCACAGGCGAACCGGCGTCCGCCTCGCTGAGGCGATCATTGTAATCAAACATCGAGAGATCTCGCAGACCTCCATCGGCAACAGCTCCGAGGATGAAGGAGGAACCGATCCAGGACTTCTTGAAAGCAAACTGGACGACAGCCTCCGCACCTTCCACCAAGCGGACCCATGCCAGATCCGGGTCCTTGCTCTGAACGTCGCCGCCCTCGAAAATCAATGTATCGTAGCCATTTCCTTCGAAGCCTGGCTCGGCCTGACTGCTGGAGCGCCCCGCCGTGTCCTGGTCGGTATCTTCGAAGACCTGGACGTTGTTAGTGGTCCATTCGGTGGTGTAGGGCGGACTTGCCCAGATCATGAAGTCCCCGAAGCCATCGGCATCTCGATCAAGCTCGACCCCGTAGTGGATTCCGAGCGCGCTGTTAATATTGCTGCCGTTGAGACCGATAGAGACGTAGTACCAGTCGGCATCCTCGGCGATTTCAAAGCGCAGGATGTCGAGCTCGGGAACATAGGTCATATCCTGCTCGAAGGGTCGCTCGAATCGGTTAATTCGGTACGAATCACCATACGGCGCCGATGTGCCCCCGGACTCAACATCATACGTCAGGGCGACGCGCTCAGGGATCACGTCGGCTGGCGTCATCAAATGCCCGGTGACCGGAATCGCCTCGGTGCTGGCAGCCTCCGTTGGGGAGGGCTCGGTCTCTACTGTGGGTGTATCTTCGACAGGGGACGTTGGCGAAGCTGGCTCGCTGGTGGGGACGGAGAGTGCTTCGGTGGCAGTGGGTTCCGGTACGGGCGAGCAGGCGCTGGCTCCCAGGATCAGCAAAAGACTCAGACTGAACAACAAGCTTCGTGCCATGAAGCCCTCCTCCCTGCCGGAATAAGACAGGTTTTATCCATTATACAAATTATTAACGCAAATACAATACGTTTTCGGGCGTGGTTTTGCAGAGGCGCCCGGCTGCAACCTGCCAGGCGCCGAGGGGTTACAATACTATCCAGTTGATGGTTGGAAAAGAGAGCAGGTTTTACATTCCCCTTATCCTTTTCACTCTTGATGGAGCAATGAGGTCAAAATGAAGAAAAAAAGGAAAACACAAGACCGAGACGGAGGAATTCGTATTGGAGATATCTCTGATGTCAGCGGCACGGTCAACGTCGCCGGCGGAGACATTACCACTCATAGCACCACGACCGGATTGACGGGACCGGAG
>DATHTH010000170.1:0-12935 GCA_035463495.1 Anaerolineales bacterium
GATGAAGTCGGCGGGCGGTCAATGGCGCAAACCGCCAGACAGAACAACAGAAGCCACACTCGGCATGAGGGTGGCAAAACACCTGATTATATGTACGCAAGCCGAAACGGTTTGGATTTCCCCCATCCGTCAATTTCAGTCTTATGGATTCATCAACGGGCCCGCCAGCACCTGCTGTCCCGTGGGATGCGGGCTGCCCCCTGCCGGCTCCACAGTAATACCGACCGCAGAATATTCAAGCAGGGACAGGGGCGCGCGAATGCGCGTGCCGCCGTAGTGGTTTTCGTCCGTGGAGAACACGGCTCCACTGGTCCGCTCGCCATTTCTGATCAGCCAGAGTTGGTATTCCTGGTCCTCGCCGAGCGGCGGCAAGCCATCCACGACCAGGGCGCCATTCTCGCCATCGGCGCTGATCAAGACAAAGCCGGTTGCCGCAGAAGCGGCATCCGGAGGGCTAAGAGGCACAGCCCGCATCCCGCCCGGGGAGGTGCTGAACTCCAGCCTGTCCATTCGCTGCCATAGAGAGAAGCTTAAACCAGCCAGAGCCACGATCAGCAACAGGCTCGCCAGACCCCAGGCTGGCAGGAGGCGCTCGAACAGGGGACGCTTGGGCGCGTGAGAGGGCATATCTCTCTTCGGCTGCGCAGCCTGGACGCGATTCATCAGCCGCGCTTTCAGGTCCGTAGGAGGATCGGCAGGCAGAACCGCAAGGCTCAATTGGTCAGCGACCTCCCGGAACGCGCCCGACTCATCCCGGCAGAGCAAACAGCTCAGCAGGTGCTCCTCCACGCGGCGAACTTCATCGGGCTCCAGGCTGCCGATGGCATAGGCGGGCAATAGTTCCTGCACGTGCGCTTGATCAGACCGTTCGAACATTGAAAGACCTTGTCATTCCTCTTCACTTCTATTGTACGCAGACTCAGGCGAAACGGATGTATTCACCATGCCGGGTTCTTCGCTCAAGTAGGCGCGCAGCTTCTGCACTGCGAGGCGCAGCCGTGTCTTGATCGTCCCGAGCGGCTGCCGGAGCGTTTCCGCAATCTGGCTGTGGGTGAGGCCGCTGAAATATGCCAGCAGTAGTGCTTGTCGCTGGTCGGCAGGCAGCTGCGCCAGCGCGGCATGGATGCGCTGGCGGCGCATTGAGTCTTCTGCAACTTCCTGCGGATCTCCTTCGCCGGACGGCGCCTCAAACGTGACCTCTTCCCAGTGGACCGCATACTGATCGACGCGCACCGACCGCCGGCGCAAGATATCGATTGCGTGGTGGCGGGCAATGTGCGTCAGCCAGGTGCTGACTTTTGCCTGCTCGGCGCGGTAAGTGCCAGCCTTCTGCCAGACACGCATGAACACATCCAGGGTGATCTCCTCGGCGGTCGCACGGTCGTTAACGATGGCAAGTGCCAGGCTGAAGACAAGCCGGTTGTAGCGATCGTACAACTGAGCCAGAGCCGCTTCCTGCGACTGCGCGATCAGGCTGATCAGTTTTTCATCGTCGTATATAGCGTAATCCGGGGAGGTTTTCATAAAGAGAAAATTCGCACCAGGGCTTCTGGCGTTTTGTATTGTACCTTGACTCCCCTCCCCACAATTGTTACTCAGCGATTTATAATCAACCCGGGAAGGGCTACTCTATCACACTATTTGTATTCAAATTGGAAGGGAAAATCATGACACAAGGACACATTGCGAGCAAATCAGACCTGCTCACCGACCTCTCGCCGTACATTTACGGGACCACGCGCCTTGGCGATGACAAGATCCCATTCGAGGAACGGGTACAGGTGGCGCGCGCAGCCATGCAGGGGACGAGTTGGTTCCATACCAGCCATCATTATGGCAACGCACTCGAGGTCCTGCGCGCCGCTTTCGATCAGGACCGGACGCGGGTACCCAGGCTAATCGTCAAGCTCGGCTGGAACAGCATGGATGAGATCCGTCAGGTGATCCAGCGTCATCTGGATGCACTCCAGGTGGAGGGGCTCGAGCTGGGACAGCTTTGTCTGAGCGGCTCGCTGGCGGAGGAGTATGCCGGCGGCGGCAAATGCTATGAGGGATTTGAGCGCCTCAAGCAGGAGGGATTGGTGCGGCGCTTCGTGCTCGAGGTCTTCCCATGGACATCGGATGTAGCGCTCCGGGGATTACGCGGTGGTTATCCGGAAGGGATCGTGGATGGTTATATCCTGTATCTGAACCCGCTGCAAAGATTTGCATCGAACGAGCTATGGGATGTACTAACAGAGCGACAGGAACCGCTCATCGCCATGCGCACTGTAGCCGGGGGAAACATTCATAAACTGCGAGATGTACCCGGTTATGCCTGGAAACCCTACTTGCAGGAGCGCGCCGCCGAAGTCGCGCCGATCTTCGAGCGCTCCGGCATCGAAAACTGGACCGAGTTCTGCGTCCGCTTTGCGCACAGCTTCCCCCAGATCCGCGCCACGGTGGGAGCCACGAGCCGGCAGGAAAATCTTGAGGAATTCCTGTCTGCCGCGCAGAGCATCGAACCCTTGCCTGCAGATATCGTGGAGGAAATGGTTCGGTTGCACTATCGTTGGTCCGACGAGCTGGATATGAAGGCAGAACACTGGACGATGTGAGAGGTTTGTAGCTCAGGCTTTCAACCCGACAATTATTGTCGGGCAGATTGCCCCGCTGTCGCGAGATCCATGCTAAGTCCGTCCTACTAGTATAATCCTTACACCGTTCTCCAACCGCTCAAGGAGACTCACTATGCCCTTCAAGCTCGTTTACTTATCGCAACAGGATGCGCAGTGGAAGAATGACCTGCTGGGGTTTGGTGACCCGGGCGATACGATCGGATACCTGGGCTGCGCCCTCACCAGCGTCGCCATGTTGCTCAGCGGGCATGGATATGCCGAAACTCCCAAGTCCCTCAATCAAAAACTCAAGAACGTAAGCGGCTTTGTCAGCGCGGCGATCCGCTGGAGCGCGGTCAGCCAGCTCTACCCGAAGGTGAGCCTCAAAGCCTATATTCCCTGCACCACTAGCGACGCGCCGCTCGGGCAGATCGATGCTGCTATTGCAGCCGGCCAGCCTGCCATCGTCCAGGTGGACAACTCGCCCGCAGAGGGCATCCAGACGCACTGGGTGGTGCTATATGAGCGGAGAGGCGATGATTATCTCATGCTCGATCCCTGGCCCTATCAGCCCGATATCAACAGACCGGACCTGCTGATGAAACGCTACGCGCAGGGCAGAAGCCTCAAGCGCGCCATCTCGCACGTGATCTTGTACGAAGCCTACGGGACATCGCCGACCCAGCCTGAAACGACCCCTGTTCCGGTGAGCAAGATCTACGCGCGCGTAAAGGATTCGGTAACGTGGGGCTTGAACATTCGCTCGAGCATTGATACCTCGAGCACGGCGAATATCATCGCGGTCGTCCCGGCCGGGACGCAGCTCACCCTGCTCGAAGCGGACGGCGCCGCGCGGGTCGGCGCGGTCAACCAGTGGGTGCGCGTTCGTACACCGCAGGGACAGGAAGGATTTTCAGCCGGGTGGTACCTGGAGAACGTCCCCGAGATCACTCCTGCTCCCGAGCCGGAGCCAGCCCCGGTCCCTGTCAGCGAACCGCCCGTCTCCACGCCCGAGCCACAGCCGGCGCCGACAACTCCATCCACTCCGGAGCCAACCCCGTCCACGCCATCCGCACCGGTCGAGTCGCCAAAAGAGGACAAGCTCGTTGTAACAGTCTCGCGCGCGGTGGGCACCAGCGGATTGCGACTCCGCAAGTCTCCATCCAAAGGCGGCGCGTTGATCAGCATCCTCAAAGCCGGGACTCGCCTGACCGTCCTCGAACCCGTCCAGAAAGCGAAAGCCAAGATCGGCAAGCCTAACCTGTGGCTGCATGTGCGCGCCGGGGCGAATCAGCGCGGCTATGTGGGCGCGGAATACGTAACGCTAGCGTAAAAGTAGCCTCGCTCAGGATGGGAACGTGTTATCATCCGATAACAAGTAAATACCTGTGAGAGTGAGGAGCATATCATGGACAGCGATCTGAAAATCTCGACCGAACAAGCCCAAGCCGATGTTCCTGTCACCGTTTTCCGATTGCGCGGCTGGCTGGACGCACAAAGCGAGGATCAACTGCTCGAAGCTGCCCGCACCACGTACGATGACGGCGCTCGTTATCTCCTTATCGATATGAGCGATCTCGACACGCTGACCAGCGCAGGCATGCGGGCGCTGCAAAAGGTCTATCAGATCTTTACCCCTCGGGACGACTCCGCCAGAATAGCGCACCTGAAGTTGTGTAATGCACCCCCGCAGATCTACAATGTACTGGGCATCACGGGATTTCTGCAGAATATTCCTATGTACGAGAGCACAGATGCGGCTCTCCAGACCTTTGGCAAGGAGTGAGTAGACGCGTTCGATTCCTGCCATATCAGAGTGCCAGGCGCCTTGGATCTCCAGGCGCTTTTTTCACATAGCTGCTCCCGGGGAGGCTTCACGGAAGTTGTAAACCGCTTGCAAAGTCATTACTTGTCTAAAAGATTACAATGAGAGGGGATTGCTGATTCCCGCACCTTTAGAATTTGGATGCCGCCTGTAGCCGCATCCAAATTGCTTCTTATTTAATGGGATCGTCCCCGTCCGGGGATTCGGACATAAGATGCATGTCGTTATGCACCCCTACGCGATTTTATCGCTCCTTTCAGCACTGATCTCCCTCCTGGCTCTAATTGCCGCATGGAGGCGCTCGCTGGCTGGCTCCTGGATCTTAAGTTTGCTGCTGGTTTCCATGATGCTCTGGTCCGGGCTATATTCCACGCGCTGGATGAACCTTTCGGAACAAGCGGAAATCTTCTGCTTCAATCTGATGTACATCGGTGTGACCGCGCTTCCAACCTTCTTCCTTCTATTCGTTCTCGAATTCACCCGCAACACAGCATGGCTCACCAGGCGGGTGCTGTTGCTGCTGTCTATCCAGCCTCTGGTCTCCTTGTTGATCGTCTGGACCAACCCGTTTCATCAGCTTTACTATGTCTCCATCAACGCAATCCTGGAAAATGACTTTCTGACAGGCGAGCTTATCCGGGGTCCCTGGTATTTCGTAAATGTGGTGTATTCGTATGTAATGATCGCCGTCTCCATGATCGTATTAGGATTGAACGCTGTTCGCTCAGGGCCCATGTACCGGCACCAGTACCGCCTGGTCCTGCTTGGCTCGCTGGTCCCGTGGGTAAGCAGCATTTACAGTGAATATCGATTTGAGTCGTGGGGCGGGTTGGACCTGGCGCCCATCACCTTCGGACTCTCCGGAATTATTTTTGTGCTTGCCATCCTGCGGGTGCGTTTTCTCGATCTTATCCCCGTGGCGCGCAGCTATGTCATCGAGAACATGAGCGATGGGATTCTGGTGGTCGATACCCTGAATCGCATCGTGGACATCAACCCGGCTATGACGCACTTCCTCGAGAAAGAGATCGCATTCTACATGGGCAGGGATGCATCCGAGCTATTTTCAGCCTGGGCGGAAGAGGCAGACTTGCTGTGGGGGCTACGGGAGACACACGTAGAAATGCGGCTTCCCCAGAACCCCTCCCGATATGTCGATATTCGCATGACTCCCCTTTATGACCAGAATCGTCGCTTGAATGGTCGGCTGCTGGTGTTTCGCGAGATCACCGAGCGCAAACAGGTGGAAAAGAGGCTGCGCTATGTGAACGACCGCCTGCAATCGCAACTGATCGAGATCGGGATGCTGCAGAGCAGGCTGCGCGAGCAAGCCATCCGCGACCCCCTGACCAATCTGTTTAACCGGCGCTATCTCGAGGAGACTCTGGACCGCGAGCTGGCACGGGCAGCGCGCGAGGAGTATTCCCTCTGCGTGATCATGATCGATCTCGATCACTTCAAGCGGATCAACGACACGCACGGACATGAAGCGGGCGATCACGTTCTTAAGGCGCTCGCGACGGCGCTGGCACTCGAAAGCCGCCGCGGCGATTTTGCCTGCCGCTACGGGGGCGAGGAATTTGTGGTGGTGATGCCCAACATCAACCTGGAGACCGCTTATGAGCGCGCCGGAAATCTTCGCAATGTGCTGAACTCGCTCACCATTCCATATGGTTATTATCATCTATCGGTAACGATTTCTATGGGTATTGCCTGCTTCCCGGTGAACGGCCAGAGCCGCGAATCCATCCTGCGCGCCGCAGACGAGGCGATGTACGCTGCTAAAGAAGCAGGGCGTGACCACATCCTTTCTTATGATCAGCTGAAGATGGCGGAGGAAGCGTTAGACGACTAGGGGCTACAAGTCTTCAATTACTGAAGTGCAGGCGGGAATAGCAATTCTTACAAAATTCTGAACAGCCGTACCCATTCACATCCCCTTGGAGTATCATCGTAACGATGAGCGAGCCTCTAATCATGATCGTCGAGGATGAAACCAGCATTGCCGAGGTGGTTAGCCTGTATCTCAAGCGCGCCGGGTACAGTGTGCAGATCGCCTACGATGGCAGACGAGCGATGACTCTGTTCGAAAAGCAGGCCCCCGACCTTGTAATCCTCGATCTCATGCTCCCCGAGGTGGACGGGCTCTCGCTCACCCGCTGGCTGCGCGATCGGTCCAATGTGCCCATTATCATGGTGACCGCGCGCCGCGAGGAGATCGACCGCATCACCGGTCTCGAGCTGGGCGCGGACGATTATGTGGTCAAGCCTTTCAGCCCGCAGGAGCTGGTCAGCCGGGTCCGGGCGGTGCTCCGGCGTCTCAAACGGGAACAGCCTGATGATGGGCAGGACCGCTTGCTATCCTTCGACGACCTCACCATTAATCCGCGCAGCCGGGTGGTCACCGTGGTCGATATGCCCGTCGAGCTGACTGCCAAGGAGTTCGACATGCTCTATTTGCTGGCGCAACACCCGCGGCAAGTGTTTACGCGCGAGCAATTGCTGGAGCGGGTGTGGGGTGGCGCCCTGTATATCGATCCCGGCACGGTGACGGTGCATATTCGCCGTCTGCGCGAGAAGATCGAAAGCGACCCATCGCATCCCGCGCGGCTGCTGACCGTCTGGGGTGTGGGCTATAAATTCGAGCCGTGACTGTTCAACTACAAAGGATACAAGGAAATTGAGTCCTAAAGGACTCCGCGCCTTTGTACCCTTTGTACCCTTCGTGTCCTTTGTGTTTTACGCTCTATGAAAACCACTTTCCCTCAGCTTCCCATGCTTGCCCGCCTGCTTTTTAGCGTGCTGGTAATTGTCGCCATTTCGCTGGCGTTCTTCAAGCTGCTGATGTCACCACCCTCCAACGAGCTGGGCTTGATGGCTCTGTTCCTGGGCATCACGGCGTTCGTCTCGGCGCTGGTAGGATATGCTGCTTATCGCTTTGGCTGGGTCAATCTGTCTCCTACCCTGCGCTGGACGCTGCTGGGCGGGTATATGCTCGCCAGCATTCTGACATTTTTCAACGTCTGGTTCTCAGCGGAGCTGATGTTCGCCAGCGAGCACGATCTTTTGCTGGCAACGGTGCTGCTGGTGTTCGCAGGTGGGATCGCAACCATTCTCGGATATTTCCTCTCGAGCACGCTGACCGAGCGAGTCAATTTATTGAAGAGCGCCGCGGAGCGACTGGCGAGCGGCGACCTGCAGACGCGCGTCCCGGTGAGCGGACGCGACGAGGTGGCGGCGCTGTCCACTGCCTTCAACGTGATGGCAGAGCAATTGCAGGCTGCGGACCAGAGGCAGCGCGAGCTCGAAAGCCTGCGACGCGACCTGATCGCCTGGGTCAGCCATGACTTGCAGACCCCGCTGACTTCGATGCGCGCCATCCTGGAGGCGCTGGCAGACGGTGTCGTCGACGAGCCCGAGATGGTTAAGCGCTATCTATCCACCGCGCAGCGCGATGTGATGTCTCTCTCGGCATTGATCGACGATCTCTTCCAGATGTCGCAATTGGACGCGGGCGGATTTCCGCTACACCGCGCCGAGGCTTCGTTTAGCGACCTGGTCTCCGATACGCTGGAAAGCTTCACTCAGCTTGCCAGGCAGCGCGAAGTTCGTCTCGAGGGCGAAGTGGATCCGGATGTCGATCCGATCTCGATGGATACGCAGGCGATCGGGCGGGTGCTCAATAACCTGATCAGCAACGCGCTGCGCCACACGCCGCGCGGAGGCCAGGTCCGGGTGCAGGCGCGGCGGGCACGGTCTGGCGTAGAAGTGACCGTTAGCGATACCGGCGAGGGCATCCGCGCGGAAGACATTCCGCATATCTTCGAGCGGTTTTATCGCGGAGACGCGGCGCGCTCGCGCCACCGCGGCGCCGGCGCCGGTCTGGGACTGGCGATCGCGCGCGGCATCGTCCGCGCGCATGGGGGAGATATTCAGGTTTCCAGCGAGACGGGGAAAGGCACTCAGTTTACCTTCTATCTTCCATAACGGGATACAGGTTATCGCCCGATAGATTCGAGACCTGCAAAAGCTTAAAGCTCTCTTCACATTAACGTAATCTTTTCGTAAGGAAGTTTTCTTAGAATGAGCGCATCAACAAGGATGCTGCCATGAGACGTTTGCTCTTCGGATTGCTGGTCTTCCTTCTGTTAGGATGTGCTCCTCAAGCGACGAACACTACCATGTCAAACCCTCGCTCCCTTCCCGACCTGGGACCTGCGCCCGAGCTGACGAACGATATATGGCTGAACGCCGACGCACCGCTGCGACTGGCAGATCTGCGGGGCAAAGTCGTCATCGTCGAGATGTGGACATTTGGCTGCATCAACTGCCAGAATGTGATGCCTTCGTTAAAAGAATGGCATAGCCGCTATAAAGATCAGGGACTGGTGATCATCGGCAATCACTATCCCGAGTTTTCTTATGAAGCGGATCTCGGTAATTTGAAAAATGCAATTGCCCGGTTCGAAATTCCATATCCGGTTGCGCAGGACAACGAAGGAGTCACGTGGCGAGCGTACAAAAACCATTATTGGCCGGCTTTATATCTGATTGACAAGCAGGGCCGCATTCGGTACGTACATATCGGCGAAGGCCGGTATAAAGAGACTGAGGCAAACATCCAGGCATTGCTGGCAGAAACATATACACCGTAAGGGCGTCTCAACAGGATCAATTTATGGGCACGTTTGAAGCAATCGGACCAGGTCGCCCATCCACCCAGAGGTAATTATGGACAACAAATACAAATCCGTTCCCGTCAAATCATCGGAGATCACGCCGTACTCACTGTATCTTTCAAGACGCGACTTTCTTAAGACTGCGGGCATCGTCGGGGGAGGCGCGTTGCTGGCAGCCTGTGCGCCAGAAGCGGCCAATTCCCCGGGAGAAGAAATGCCCGAGTTCCCGGCAAAGGCAGACGAGCTGGGCGATCCCGCCAACTCCTTCGATGACATCACCAATTACAACAATTTCTATGAGTTCAGCATGGACAAGGAGGCGGTTAACCCTCTCTCGCGAGAGTTCACCACCGAGCCGTGGACGGTGGAGGTGTACGGCCTGGTCAATAACCCGAAAACCTACGGCGTCGAAGAGCTGTTAAGCAAATTTCCTCAGGAGGAGCGCATCTACCGTCTGCGCTGCGTGGAAGCCTGGAGCATGGTCATCCCGTGGACGGGGTTCACGCTGGCAAGCCTCCTTCAGGAAGTGGAGCCAACCTCCGACGCGAAGTTCGTCCGTTTCGAGACAGTCTATCGCCCCGAGGAAATGCGCGGACAGAACAGCCGTCTGCTCTATCCGTGGCCCTATCAGGAGGGCTTGCGGCTCGACGAAGCGATGAACGAGCTGACGATCCTGGCGACTGGCTTATACGGCCAGCCATTGCCTAATCCAAATGGTGCTCCGATCCGGCTGGTGGTCCCGTGGAAATATGGCTTCAAGTCCATCAAGTCCATTGTCAAAATCGAATTGACCGCCGAACAGCCATCGACGCTCTGGAACTCGGTAGGACCGAGAGAGTATGGCTTTTACTCAAACGTCAATCCGGAGCGCCCGCACCCGCGCTGGTCACAGGCAACCGAGCGGCGTATTGGCGAGCTCTCCCGTCGCCCGACGCTGATGTTCAATGGCTATGCTGAGCAGGTGGCTCATTTGTACGAGGGCATGGACCTCATTGAGAACTATTAATTAGAGCGCGTGAACGATGGCTCACAAATACAACTCCGCCCCTGTGAGATCATCGGAGATCACGCCCTACTCACTTTATCTTTCGCGGCGCGAGTTTCTTAAGGCAGCTGGCTTCCTGACCGGATCCGCGTGGCTGGCAGCCTGCATACCAAAGGTCATTACGTTTCCACTCAAAACCGACGAGCTTGGCGATCCAGCCAACTCTTTCGGGGACATCACCAACTACAACAACTATTACGAGTTCAGCGAGAACAAGGAAGTGGTGAACCGGCTTTCAAAGGATTTGCAGAGCCATCCGTGGACAGTGGAGGTTTCCGGGCTGGTCCAACGTCCGAGAAAATTTGCGGTTGAAGATTTGATCATGAAATTCCCGCAGGAGGAACGGATCTACCGTTTGCGCTGCGTGGAGGGCTGGAGCATGGTCATCCCGTGGATGGGGTTCCCACTCGCCAGCCTTTTGAAGGAAGTAGAGCCAGCGTCCGGCGCGCAATACGTTCGCTTCGAAACCCTTCTGGATCCGGAGCAATTCCCGCATCAGGGCAGCCATCTTTATCCCTGGCATTATCAGGAAGGCTTGCGGCTCGATGAAGCTATGCATGATCTGACCATCCTGGCCACGGGCCTGTACGGTGAGCCCTTACCCAACCAGAACGGTGCTCCGATCCGGCTGGTGGTCCCGTGGAAATATGGCTTCAAATCGATCAAGGCGATTGTCAAGATCGAGCTGGTCGCCCAACAACCGGGCACCTTCTGGAAGACGATCAATCGCAGGCAGTATGGTTTCTATTCCAATGTGAACCCCAATCCTACTCGTACGCGCTGGTCGCAGGCGACTGAGCGTCGTATTGGCGAGCTGGAGCGCCGCCAGACATTGATGTTCAACGGCTACGGCGAACAGGTGGCGCACTTGTATGAAGGGATGGATTTGATTGCGAATTATTAACAAAAGGAAGTTATTGCGAGCGGCGGAGACCGAAGTAATCTCCTCAATCATACAAACTGCGTCGGGCTCCTCACTGGAACTTGCGCCCGGTATAAGCGTCGACTGCGCCGGACAACGTACGCCCCTTCGGTCGGCGAGCGCTCGCTCAGGACACCCTGCTCGCAATGACATGAGCTTATTATGAAAAAATTCTTTCAACGCTTCACCCCACTTCAAATTGCCATCCATACGTATGGATGGTCTGCCCTGGTGCTGCTGATTCTTGATCTTTTCACCGATAACCTGACGGCCAACCCGATCCAGGCAATGGAGCAGCGCACGGGGCGACATGCTCTCACGCTGCTCGTCCTGTCCCTGGCATGCACGCCGCTCAACAATCTCTTTGGCTGGCGCGAGCTGCTCAAACGGCGCCGGGCACTGGGCCTGTACGCGTTCCTGTACGCGACCCTGCACGTGATCATCTTTATCAATCTGGATTACGGACTGGCGTGGAGCCTGATCGTTCAGACCATCCTCGAGAAGCCTTATATCGTGGTGGGGGTGATCTCATTCCTGATGTTGATTCCGCTCGCCTTTACTTCCTTCGATATCTGGAAAAAGCGCCTGGGCAAAAACTGGAAACGCCTGCACCAGACGATCTATTTGATCGCGCCGCTGGTTGCCTTGCATTACGCCTGGGGCAAGAAAGGCGACTTCTTCCGCCTGCAGGGTGAGATCATCCAACCGTTGATCTACTCGATCATCATTATCGTTTTGCTGTTCATGCGCCTGCCGCAGGTACGCAGAGCTCTCGCCTCCTTTCGGGACCGCGTCCGGGTCCGCTTGCGAAGGCGAGAGCCTCAGCCCAAGATAGATGCCGCGTAATCTTTGAACGGCGAAGCACGCAAAGAGTGCAGTTCTATTCTCTTTAGAAAATCCCTTTGATGAACAGCAGCAGTCCGACGATGGCGAGCGGGATGCCGACGATCGCGCCGACGATTGTCAGGCTGACGAGCACACCGACGATCATGAGCACGATGCCGATGATCATCGCGACGAGCCGGCCGGTCATCTCGACGATGACGGCGAGTAATTTCCAGATCGCCACGAAGGGCCAGAGATACCAGGGGGTCTGACGTTTTAGATCGGTTGTCATTCTTGCCTCCAGACAAAAGATATCGAGCGAGGTGACAGTCACTTTCAAGGAGCGCTCGGTACGCGAGCAAGTGACTGTCACCCGTTTCTATATACGCTGCTCGCCTGCAGAAGTCGCAGGAGACGAGCCAGGCTTGCATTCAAATTACAGGTTGATGAAAACGTTCAAAGTTTTTTAGATTCCCTGAGTCAGGCGGTATAATCCCGCCATGCCCCCTCGAAAGAAGAATACCACCGAGCCATCCATCGAACCGGACCTCGAGCCCGTGATCGAAGCTGAAATCCCCCCTGAAGAAGACCAACCTGTCGTCGTTCCAGAGGATACCGTCACCTTTAAGCGCAGTCATTTCTATGCGGTCCTCACCCTCCTGGCGTTCGCCGCCGGGGTGCTCCTCGGATATACCGTCTGGGGAATGGATTCGCCTTCCGAGACCGCGCTGGCTGCTTCCGCTCCAAGTGTGAATCAGCCTTCCGGACCGGTGGTCCAGGCGCCCGTGACCGAGCAGCCGCAGTACCGGCGCTACGACATCCCGATCGAAAATGCCTACGCGCTGGGTCCCGCGGACGCGCCGATCACGCTCGTCGAGTTCAGTGATTACCAGTGTCCGTTCTGCCGGCGCTGGCACGCGGAAGTGTATGAGCCGCTGCTGGCGGCATATCCCGGCCAGATCCGCTTCGTCTACCGCCACCTGCCGCTGGACTCCATCCACCCGGATGCGATCTCGGCCGCCGAAGCCGCCATGTGCGCCGG
>DATHTH010000171.1:0-6598 GCA_035463495.1 Anaerolineales bacterium
CGCCTCGATCGGCGCGACACGCTCCCCCTCGAACTGGATCCCCAGCACCTCCTGCGGGTCGCGCTCCTCGATGGGGATCAAACCGCCGTGCTCGAGCGAGAGGTCAACCGTAGAGGTCGGCACCACGGAATATGCGGGCACGCCGTTATCACTGGCGGCCAGCGCCAGCATATACGTCCCGATTTTATTTGCTACGTCGCCGTTCGCCGCGACCCGGTCTGCGCCGAAGAACACTTTCTGGGCTTTGCCTGCCCGCAGGAAATATCCGGCCATGTTATCGCTGATGATCTCATAGGGAATGCCATACTGGTCCAGCTCCCAGGCAGTCAGGCGTGCTCCCTGCAAGCGTGGGCGGGTTTCATCCACGAGAACATGAAGGCGTTTCCCCTGTTCATGAGCCGTGCGGATCACGCCCAGCGCGGTCCCCCAGTCCACCGTTGCCAGCGCCCCGGTATTGCAGTGATGGATGATCGTGTCGCCATCGTTGATCAATGCCGCGCCGTGCTCTGCCATACGCTTGTTGATCTCCACATCTTCGTCGGCAAGGCGCTGGGCGGCATCCAGGATCAGCTGGCGCAGTTCATCCGGGCTGCGTTCGTCTTTCATCTTTTCCGCGATCCACATGACTCGATCAATCGCCCACGCCAGGTTCACAGCAGTAGGCCGAGCGGCTTTCAGAGTACTCGAGGCTGCCTGTAAATCGTTGAACAGCTCTACACTCGAGTCGGCCTTCGATTCATATCCTGCGAGAGCCAGCCCAAATGCCGCCGCGGCCCCAATCGCAGGGGCGCCGCGCACGACCATATCCTTGATGGCGCGGGCGACCGAGACATGATCGGCGAATGAAACAACCTCAGAACGACCCGGCAAAATGCGCTGGTCGATCATCTTTAGTTGGTTATCTTCCCAGAATACGGTTCTCATAAAAATATTTTACCCGCAATTGGCGGATTCGTTTTACAAAACCTCCAAATCATGCAATAATACGCAGCCACAGACCCATATCAAAAGACAATTCATATGAACCCCAAACTTCTAATTGACATCCTCGGCTGGATCGGCTCGGTTCTATATTTACTGGCGTATGCCCTGGTCTCTGCGAAAAAGACGGAGGGCGATTCTCTTCTGTATCAAAGCATCAATATCTCTGCGGGCCTCTTGCTCGTCGTGTATACGCTCGCATTAGGCGCGTACGCCACGACAGGTCTCAATGCGGTCTGGGTTGTCATCGGAATTCTTACGCTTGGAAGGAAATGGCTTACACGAAATTAAATCCGCAGGAAATCGCCGGCGGGAAAGTTGAGCTAATTTCACATGGAGAAAGTTCCGCCTACCGTCTCTGGCTTCCCACCGGACCTGCCGAAGAATATCGGCTCGCCCAACTTGATGACTACGCGAAAACGCCGCGCAGCCAATTCCCGCTGCGTACTCCCCACAGCCTGCACCTCTCCGCCCGTACCTCGAGTAACTCCATCCCCGGAACGTGGGGCTTCGGATTCTGGAACTATCCGTTCGGGATGTCACTCGGATTTGGCGGGACCGGATGGCGCCTGCCGACACTGCCAAACGCGGTATGGTTTTTCGGCGCCTCGCCAGAAAATTATCTCTCTTTCAGAGACGATAAACCGGCGCATGGTTTTCTCGCCCAGGTCTTTCGGTCACCATCCTTTCATCCATGGCTGATCCCTGCCGGGATGGCGCTGCCCTTCTCGCGCAAGTGGACACGGCAACTGATGGCAAAGGTGATCGGCGAGGATGGGAAGAGTCTCGGTGTGGATATCACGCAATGGCACATCTACAGCCTGCAGTGGCGCGCCGATCGCGTTCTATTCGCAGTGGATGATGAATTTATATTTGAGTCAACCGTAAGCCCCGCAGCGCGGCTGGGGCTCGTCATCTGGATCGATAATCAATATGCAGCCTTCACCCCTGAAGGAAAAATCGGGTTCGGAGTCCTGGCAAACCCCGAACCCGCCTGGTTGGAAGTCAAGGATATTGAACTAACTACATAGAGGATGACTATGCTGGCGGCCAATAGCGAGCGATGAGAGCTGTTGTAAAGGGGATTACATGTAAAAGCGTATCTACGATCAGGCCCAATATCAGCCACCCACCGAATTGACGATTGTGGAAAAATGTAGCCGCCGAAAACCACGTCGGCCAGGCAGGGTAACCCTGCGGTGGCTGGGCAGGGCGAGGATTGTCGAGCAGCCGGATGGCATTCCACGCATGACGGAACGCGAGAAAGACAATTAGCATAACCGGCGTAAAATAGCGAGGGACGAAGACCAGATAGGCAATGACCGTATAGATCAGGAGCAGCGCGACCTGATCCACGCGGCGGGC
Organism: Anaerolineales bacterium; assembly: GCA_035463495.1. Taxonomy (GTDB): domain Bacteria; phylum Chloroflexota; class Anaerolineae; order Anaerolineales; family Villigracilaceae; genus Defluviilinea. The sequence continues at coordinate 2,347 of DATHTH010000171.1, forward strand.
AAATGCTTCGCCCACGCGCACGGGGAAGGTACCAACGCCTTTGGCTTTATCGTCATCGTGCTTATCGATGTGCTTGGCGATATTGATGCTGGCGACGCCCAGTCCGTAAGGAACACCCGCCAGGACGACATTCCAGAGATTACTGAGGTCTCCTCCTTTGATCAGCGTCATGACGAGATATACCCCTCCGATCATGATTGGTCCCCAGATCAAGAAAATGGCGAACTCCCCCAGCCCCCAGTATTTGAAGGGGTACGTGTATGCAAGCAATACGATCGCGCCAAAGACAAAGAGCCCGATAACCATCGGATGAAAGCCCGTGGCCAACAGCGCGTACACGCCGGCCAGGGAAGCCAGAGCGCCGCTGACCACGAACCAGCGGATCTGCTGCGGCTTCGTAAAGAAGCCCTGCACGAGCGGATGCACCCCGTACTGTGTGCGAAAATAGTTGTCTTTGTCCACGCCGCGTGAGTAATCGGTGTAATCGTTCAGGATATTGTTCGTGCCATGCGCTATGAACAATCCTAGCGTGAGGATCAGAAACGGAACCCAGGAAAAATTACCGTCACGCCAGGCGAGCAGCCCTGCAATGACACAGGAATAGACCGTGACAAGCGTCACTGCAGAACGAGTAGCGATCAGCCACTTGGAAACGACGTCGAGTGAGTCCCACTCCTTTTTGTCGTCCATTTTGATGAGCTGCCAGGAGGCTTTACGCCACATCGCAAAATTAATGTTCATCTTGCCCTTCTCCTTTGAGGTGATACCTACATTCTCTCAAAAGTGATTATACTATTTATTTGTGAAATGCGATACAATCAGTCGTAATCACCGGTGAACTGGTAAAAAGTCCTCATCCACCGGACCTGGAGAGAGCATGTCTGATACAAACGAAGAATATATTCCCGCGTTAAGTTATCGATTCCTCACCCCTTTCTACGACTTTATCCAGAAATATATCGTACGGGATGTGCGCTATAAAGCCCTGCTTATTACCCAGGCGAACATCCAGCCGGGTCATCATGTGCTGGATTTAGGCTGCGGCACCGGCACCCTGGCGATCATGGCCAAGCAGGCACAGCTAGCCGCCGAAGTGACGGGCCTGGATGCCGATCCCGATATGCTCAAAGTTGCCAGGTATAAATCGGTCCAGCTCAATGTGCCCGTGAAATTCGACGTAGGCTTTGCCGACAAACTGCCCTATCCCGACGCGTCCTTTGACCGTGTACTCTCGAGCATTATGATCCATCACCTCAAAACACCCGAGAAGATCCGTACAGCGCGCGAGGTCTATCGGGTGCTCAAGCCCGGCGGTCAGCTGCACATTATCGATTTCGGCAAACCCGTCACCTGGTATGGAAAGCTCCTGGGTCCTTTGCTTCACCGGTTCGAAGAAGCAAACGATAACATCGATGGCAAGCTCCCCGACATTTTCGGCGCGCCTGGCTTGAGGACCGAGATCGTGGGCAGTTTCTGGACCTTCTTTGGAGACCAGGCATTCCTGCGCGGGGAAAAACCGGTGAAGTAATATGACACGCATCGAATCAACCCTCTCTGTCCCACGGCCGCTCGAAGAAGTGTTTGCCTTCCTGAACGCGCCGGAGAGCCACGCCCGGTTTATTCCCAACATGGCAGAGTTCCAACCCACCTCTCCGGGCGCATTCGGCAAGATCGGCGCCAGAGCGCAGGGGCGGCTACATTATCTTGGACTTTTGAAAGTAAAGGTGAATTATGAGATCACCGAGCATGTCTTGAACCACAGGCTGGCGATGAAAGGCAAAATGGGGCCGATCCTGTTCAGGGACGGATATATCCTGCAGAAGAACCGCCATGGGACGGAGATCCAGTTCTGGCTTGAACTGATGCCAGCAGGATGGGCAAAGCTGCTTTCTCCATTTATGGGCCTAATAGGAAAAATCCACGCCTGGGAAACGCTGAGGAATTTGAAGCGAGAACTCTTGAAGGGGGAGGTTGCTTCGTCGCTCCACTTCTCAAAATGACGTACCGTATGGCTGTTGACCTGCACCAACCCTTTACTAATCCCATCACCCGTGAGACCTTTCGCTGTATTTCCTTCACAGCGGAAGCTTTCGTAATGGAATGGACAGTGCATCCGGGAGGATACGTGCCCTTCGAGCACGTACACGTCAACCAGGATGAGATCTTCCACATTCAGCGCGGCGAAATGCGGGTCAAGGTCAAAGGAGTTGAGCAAATCGGGAAAGCAGGAGAAACGGTCCTCATCCCGCGCGGTACCCCGCATATCGCCTTCAATGACAGGGATGACCCGCTCGTCTGCATTGTGGAATACAAGCCAGGGCTCGATCATTACAAAACCATGCAGTGCTTTGCCGGGCTGACCCTCGACTGCGATTATGACAAACGCGGACTGGTCAACGTGGCTAAGATCATGTTCATGCTGAAAAGGGTGAAGGCGCTGTCTCTCACTCGACCTGCCTTCGCGCCGGACTGGCTTTTCAGGCTGGGGATGCATGGTTTCTTCGCGATTGGTTCCGTTCTACGATGGGAAAGACTCTATAAAAAATACACAGGATAAAAGCAACCGCGACTCAATCGTAGGCTCTACATAAGAATCAGGAGAATGGAAAGATGGATCTAAAACTGTGGTGGTTTGCCCTCCAGAAGCCGGTCAAGGAGAATGACAAACGAGTGTGGGACTCCTTTGACGTGATCGCCAAGTGGCTGATCTCGACGCGTGCTACGGTTACACAGCTCACATTGATGGCCGGGGTGATCGCAGGTCTGCTGGCGCTGCGGGATGGCTTTTTTGATCTCTGGCTCTGGCTCGCGATGACACTTGGAATCTACTTTGCGCATTCCTCAGAAAACCTGGTCAATGACTATATTGACTTCACGCGCGGCATCGATGAAGATAATTACTATCGCGGACAGTATGGTATACATCCGCTCGTGCATAAGTTCTGGACCAAACAGGATTGGCGCCGCTGGTTCATCACCGCAGGCGTCATCGCCGTCCTGTGCGGGCTGTTTGTTTTGGTCTACACCGGCTTCTCTCCCATCGTCATTGCTCTTTTCATCTTTGGCATCGCCATTCTACCTACGTATGCCTGGCCACTGAAATACCTGGGTCTGGGAGAGATCCTGATTTTCCTGAACTGGGGCATGGTCTTGATCCCGGGCATCTATTCCATCCTTGCGGGCCGCATCCCGGAGAACCTGCCGCTGATTGTGATGGCTGGCATGGCATTCGGGTTTGGGTTCGGCAGCTTCAACTGGGGCAAGCACATCGACAAGATTGATGCTGATAGAAAAAAAGGCGTCGGCTCCCTCCCGGTCCGGTTAGGTGAGACGGCGGCGCGCTGGGTGAATATCTTTACAGCTTCGCTGCCCTACTTGCTGGTGCTTTACCTGGTCTTCGTGGTACGCTTCTTTTCCCCTACCGTTCTGCTGGTCTTTCTCGCCTTGCCGCGCGGGTTGAGTGTCATTAAGTTGCTGAGCCAGCCGCGTCCAAAGGAGGCTCCGGTCGGGTTCGATCTGTGGCCCCGCTGGTTCTCCACCCCGCAGCTGCGGCACATCCGTCTATTTGGCGGGTTATATATTCTGGGTATCCTCACGGATGTTGTCTTGAAAACGTACATCCCGGGTCTCTGGCAGGCGTGAAAGGAAGACAATGAAGATTGCAATCACCGGTGGTACCGGGTTTATCGGAAGGCACCTGGCGCAAGACCTGGTCGCGCATGGGCATGAGGTCATTGCGATTGCTCGAGGGCGATACACACGCAATACACAACCGGTCGAAGGGGCGACGTTCTTATCGCTCGACATCAATGACACGGATCATCTTGCGCAGGCCTTCGAAGGCTGTGAGGCGGTGGTCCACTGCGCCGGTACGAGTGTGGAAGACGCCCGGCAGAGCTTTCAGCGCTTGCACGTCGAGGGAACTCGTTCGGCAGTGATGGCCTCAGAGCGTGCTCGCGTCAAGAAGTTTGTCCTGCTCAGTTATCTGAACGTCCGACCAAATGTTAAATCGGACTACCACACCACCAAGTGGCAGGGCGAGGAGATCGTGCGCTCGTCGAAGCTGAATTTTACGATTCTGAAAGCGGGGCTTGTCTACGGTCAGGGCGATCACCTGCTGAACAACCTCAGCAATCTGTTCCGAAAGATGCCGGTCTTTGCCGCCGTGGGGCTGAGAGAAAAGAACGTACGGCTGGTGGCGGTGGAGGATCTGGTGACCGTGATCCGCGCCTGTCTGGAGGAGGACCGCTTC
>DATHTH010000172.1:0-11816 GCA_035463495.1 Anaerolineales bacterium
ACGTATTGCCGTTGTTGTGTGTAGATAATCACCTGGTCACCCGGCACGAGCTTATCCAGGTAGCGGAACAGCTCACCGTAGACGTCGTTATGCGCCGAGAGCACTACGTTTCCATTTTGCCCGGGGTTAGCAGAGCCGATATTCTGCCCCACGCCCTTCTTAAGCTGCTCCCAGCCGTCCCCTTGCACAATCGGTGCATCCACGTCGAGCGCGGGGATCTGAATGCGGATCGCCTGGTCGGGTGCAGGGGTTGGCACCGGGAGGTTCGCCAGCGACTGCACCATGGGCTGCAAGTGCTCCGGGATTTCCTCGATGTTCGGCCGCGTATTCCCCTGAGCGTCGGGCGGTGTGTGACCGGAGGGAAGGACGACCGCCATCACCAGCGGCGTCGGTGTAAGCGTCTCCTGGATCAGTGCGGAGGCGACTTCTTCATTCAAGTCGCGCAGGAGTCCAAATCCGCTGATCAGCACACCGACCAGTCCAACCACAGCCAGAACCTCGACTGCCAGAAGCAGCCGGTCCATCACCCTGCGGCGCCGCGAGACCGGGACCTGATCGGCTGTCCCCTCGAGCGTTTCCACCACCGGAGCGGATTCCGCAAGGATATCCGGCGCGACGTCCACGACGCGACCGGTCCGCTTGAAGTGCTCTAGTCTCTCACGCCGCGCCCCGCGTCGTTTCTCGATCAGCAGGCGCCGCAGCTCTTCCACAGACATTTCTTCAGGGGCTTTGCGTCTCGGCATGGCAAAAAGATTATACCCCAGCCCCGGGGTTGTCATTTTTGACCACTCTCGTTATAATGTCAATCCTTCGGGCGGGTAGCTCAGTTGGTTAGAGCACTGCTTTGACATAGCAGAGGTCGTAGGTTCGAGCCCTATCTCGCCCACACAAAAAGTCCCTACAAGGGGCTTTTTATGTTCTGTGGACCTGGCGCCAGAAGCGGAAATGAAATTTTTCGAACCCCAGGCGCTCAAAGAATCCGTGTGCAGCGATATTAAAATCCCACGAATCGAGTTGGATCCTTTGTGCTTCCCATTCTTTTGCCAGTCCTTCAGCCTGCTCCATCAATGCCGCGCCCGTTCCCCGTCCTTGAGCCGCCGGTCGGACCGAGATCTGATCGATGTGCAGCACACGCGCTGCAAAGGTAAACGAGTTTTCCGGGCGCTCCACCAATTTACACAGCAGATAGCCAATTGCGTGTTTCCCTTCTTCGGCAATGAAGATTCTTACCGCAGGATCTGCGAGCATTTCTTCGAAGAAGGAAAGGGCATAATCGTCACGCTCAGGCACTTTAAAAATGTGAGGGTGGTGTACCGCATGCAAGTTTTGCACATCCCTACTTAATGAAGAAAGGTGAAGAGCGTCTGCAGCAGTCGCCTGGCGGATAATCACAGTTCCACCTCCAGCTTGACAGGCTAATTATTCGGCATATAATACCATTTACCGAAACGCAAGGACCGAGACGAGTACGTGGTCAGTTACTGACAGGGAGAAGAGATCAGAGATTGAGAGTCTCTTCCAGGAAAAGCCACCGAAAACCCCTCGCGAGCGTGAGACTGAACGCCATTGGCCAGTACGTTGAACGGATAGCTCCGTTAGAGGCTAAACGAGATGTTCTGAGCGGATCTGCTCGGGACAAGTCGGGTGGAACCGCGTGAATTAAATTCTCGCCCCGTGTTCGGGCGAGTTTTGTTTTAAACACGACGGACACAAAGGACTCAAAGGAAAACCTTTGTGCGCCTTCGTGCCCTTCGTGGTGAAAAAGGAGGTCGTGATGACTACAGAAGACACCACTATCACTCATCCGCGGCCCGGAGGTCGGGCGTAGTTTGCCCGTGCCGCTTCTCCGGGTTCGCATGGAACCGTTAGAAGCGGCAACAACCGAGAAAATAGGAAAGGAAGCGAGAATGTCACAACAAGTCCAAGAAAAATACGAAGAGTCCTATCTCTATAAGATTCGTCACTCTGCCGCCCACATCATGGCGCAGGCAGTGGTTGAGATGATTCCCGAAGCCAAATACACGATCGGTCCGCCGGTCGAAAACGGCTTTTACTATGACTTTGATCTGCCGCGCCACCTCACGCCGGAAGACCTGGAGAAGATCGAAAAGCGCATGCGGCAGATCGTCCAGGGCAAACATGAGTTCAAGAAGACAGTGATCTCGGCGGAGCAAGCCCGCGGAATTTTCAAGGACCAGCCGTACAAGCTGGAGCTGATCGAGGGCCTTGAAAAAGGCGGCTTCGACGAATATGGCAACCCCCTTAAGGAGAAGCCGGAGATTTCCATCTATCAGCACGATACGTTCGTGGACCTGTGCCGCGGACCCCATGTCCAGAACACGAAGGAGGTCAAGCAGGATGCCTTCAAGCTGATGTCCATCGCAGGCGCTTACTGGCGGGGCGATGAGAAGAATAAGATGCTCCAGCGCATCTATGGGACGGCCTGGGAAAACGCCCAGCAGCTCAAGGACTATCTCTGGCAGCTGGAAGAAGCCAAGAAGCGCGACCACCGCAAGCTGGGCAAGGATCTGGAGATCTTCACGTTCGACGATGAAGTCGGTCCCGGGTTGCCCCTGTGGCTCCCGAACGGCGGTGTGCTGATCGAAGAGCTGGAAAAGCTTGCCAAGGAGATGGAGGAAAAAGCAGGTTATCTACGCGTTCGGACGCCAAACATCACAAAAGAGGATCTGTTCCTGCGCTCGGGTCACCTGCCCTATTACGCCGAATCGATGTACCCGCCTATGGAGCTCGAGGGTGTAAAGTATTACGTCAAGCCGATGAACTGCCCGATGCATCACAAGATCTTCGGCTTCAAGGGCCGCTCCTATCGTGATCTGCCCATCCGCCTGGCAGAGTACGGCACGTGCTACCGCTACGAAAAGTCGGGCGAGCTGTTCGGGCTGATGCGCGTCCGCTCGCTGCAGATGAACGACGCTCATATCTATGTGACGGAAGATCAGTTCGAGCAGGAGTTCCTGGCTGTCATCGATATGTATCTCAAATACTTTGAGCTCTTCGGTATCGAGAAATATGTGATGCGCCTGTCTCTGCACAGCAAAGCCGGGCTCGGCAAAAAGTATGTGGACAATGAACGCCTGTGGCTCAAGACGGAGGATATGGTACGCCGCGCCATGAACAACGGGAATGTCCCGTACGTGGAAGCGGAAGACGAAGCCGCCTTCTACGGTCCCAAGATCGACGTGCAGATCTGGAGTGTGATCGGGCGTGAGTTTTCGCTGGCGACGAACCAGGTTGACTTCGCACAGCCGGCGCGCTTCGACTTGAAGTTCACGAACCGGGAAGGCAACGAAGAAGTGCCGCTCTGCATTCATCGGGCGCCTCTGAGCACGCATGAGCGCATGGTCGGCTTCCTGCTCGAGCATTACGCCGGGAACTTCCCTGTCTGGCTGTCGCCGGAGCAGGCGCGGGTGATTCCCATCACGGACTTGCAGAACGAGTATGCTCACAGCATCGTCCAGCAGCTGCGTGACCAGGGCATCCGCGTCCATGCCGATGTGAGCGCCCAACGCATGAACGCAAAGATCCGTCAGGCGCAGTTGATGAAAGTGCCATACATGCTTGTGGTCGGCGAAAATGAGATGAATGCCGGACAGGTATCCCTGCGCGTGCGGGATGGCAGCCAGCAGAACAATATCCGCCTGGGTGAGTTCATCACACGAGCGCAGGATAAGATTGCCAGAAGGGCACCAGAGTTGTAATACTATCGCGCTGAGCGGAGAGCGACGGCTTCTCCGTTCAGCGCAAATAAGGTTTATTTTGTTGACGACTCACGCGCCTTCATGGTATTATCATACCGCCAAAAAACCAGCCGAGAGCTGGTCAACTGTTTTGAACTAGGAGAAACTTATCAGCGCTTCAGATTTTCGAGTAAATGAGGGGATCCGCGTGTCGGAGGTCCGACTGATCGGGCCAGATGGCGGCAACGTTGGTGTTGTGCCGATCCGCCAGGCCCTGCAGATTGCCCGTGATGCCGAGATGGACCTTGTGGAGGTCTCGCCGAACGCTAACCCTCCCGTCTGCCGTGTGATGGACTTTGGAAAGTTCATTTATGAGCGGGCGAAGAAGGATCGTGAGGCAAAGAAGGCTCAGACCAAGATTGAGGTCAAAGAAATCCGGCTGCGCCCGAAGACGAATGAGGCTCATCGTGGCTTCAAAGTGGACGATGCCCGCCGCTGGTTGCAGCAGGGACATAAGGTCCGGGTGACAGTCAAATTCCGGGGCCGCGAGATGGATTACCCTGAGATCGCACTCGAAGATCTGAAAGAGATCGCCCAGGCGCTTTCCGATGTATCCGTAATCGAAGCCTCACCGCAGATGGAAGGGCGCACGATGCTGGTGATCTTGGCACCCAGCAAAGGCGGAACTAAGAAGAAGGAAAAGGGCGAACAGCCTCGGGCTGAGAAGGCCGAGCAAGTCCAACCATAAGTTGAGAAAGCCCCAAAGATGTTGAACGTCCGCGGGTACCGAACGCCGTGTCCCGCGGTTTACCTTGTCTGAAAGGAGCAAGCACGAATGCCTCGCAAAGCAAAAGCTGGCAAGACCAAGTTGAAGACTCATAAGGCGACATCCAAGCGATTTCGCCTGACCGGGTCTGGCAAAGTGGTCCGCACGAAAGGCGGCAAAAGCCACCTGCGCCGACGCACGTCCAAGCGCACAAAGGCGCAGCTGTCCGAGATGCTGGTAGTGAAGGCGCGCAAGATCATCAAGCGAGTTAAGCGCCTCGCCCCCAGCATGGACTAGGGACAGGATTATCCTGTCCAGAATCGTCGTAATCATTTTTAGTCGCGGCTTTCGGGTGTTCGCAACTGGCATTTGCCCTACAGCATGCCGACGCCCGCGAGTTGCAGGAGAGTAAACAATGCGTGTTAAAGGAGGCCCGCGAGGGCATCAACGTCACAAGAAAGTTTTGAAGATCACGAAGGGACAGCGCGGTGCAAAGAATCGCCTGTTCAAGCGTGCCAATGAGGCCATGCTCAAAAGCCTGTGGTACGCCACCCGTGATCGCCGCGTGCGCAAACGTGACATGCGCAAGCTATGGATTGCCCGCATCAACGCCGCCGCCCGGCTGAATGGCACCACCTATAGCCAACTGGTAGCAGCGTTGAAAACGGCAAACATCGGACTCAACCGCAAGATGTTATCGGATATGGCAATCCGCGACCCGCAGGCATTTGCCGCCGTGGTCGCAAAGACAAGGTAAGTTCTGTAGGGGCGACCAGCCGGTCGCCCCTACAATTTTTAACGGGGGTAAAATAACATTTGCTATCTCAAACAATTCTCTATGATTTGATATCAGAAAGCTGGAAACATGGAATATATGGAATTGGAAGTCTATTCCCAGTCGATCAATCGGGGGATCGTTAAAATGCCGAGTCAGAGCTTTCCGGGTATCGTGCTTCAGGGCGAGACACTGGTATCCCTTTTAAAGCTTGCAAAAACAGCCCATGAGAAATCGCAAAGTACCAACGACACAGACTTGATCGATATTTCGCATGAAATCCTGGAAAGCATGCAGAAGCTGGTGTCACACTATGAGTCAACTCTCAAGAGACATAATATTCCTCTGCCCTATTCCACGCTTCCAGCAAAAGCCGACGAGCCATAGCTCCTGATGAATACAGGTCTTGTCGAAAGGAAGCTTCCCTCAAATCAAACCCTCCAAATTGTTCAGGGCGACATTACCATCGAAGACGTTGATGCGATTGTGAACGCCGCCAATGAGCACCTCCAGCATGGAGGCGGCGTGGCGCGGACGATCTCGAAGAAAGGTGGATCGACCGTCCAAAAGGAGTCGGATGCATGGATTCGGGAGCATGGACGCGTCTCACACGCCCATCCCGCCTGGACATCCGGCGGGCGCCTGCCTGCAAAGTACATCATCCATGCTGTGGGACCGGTCTGGGGCGATGGCGACGAGGATAACAAGCTTGACGCCGCAGTGACCGGTTCGCTGCGTCTCGCCGATGAGCTGAAATGTGCATCGGTTGCCCTGCCGGCTATCTCTACGGGCATCTTTGGATTTCCAAAAGAACGTGCCGCGCGGATTATTTTTTCAGCAATTGAAAGATATTTTGCAGAAAATTCATCTTCGGGGCTCAAGATCATCAAGCTGGTCCTGTATGACCAAACAACTGTGGATGTATTCCTCGAGTCGTGGCACAGCCGATGGGACGGTTCACCGTGATCACATCGCAGCAAAATTCAAAAATCAAGTTGGTCCGTGCGTTACTAGGGCGGGCGAAGGAGCGGCGTGAGGAGCGCGCATTTGTTGTGGAGGGGGTACGATTGGTTGAGGAAGCAGTAAGCAGTCATTGGGAAGTACGGCTTGTGCTCTATGATGAGTCGCTGAGCGAAAGGGGAATGTCACAAGTTGAAAGTTTAAAGTCGCACCAGATTGAAGTGGAAATGGCTTCACAAGGCTTGATGAAGTCCTTAAGTGAAACGGAAACGCCACAGGGTATCCTCGCCGTGGTGGAACTCACTCAGTTACCGATTCCTCCTAGTCCAAGCTTTATTTTGATTCCCGACCAGGTCCGGGACCCGGGCAATCTTGGCACGTTGCTTCGCACAGCGGCTGCGGCTGGAGTGCAGGCTGTTTTCCTGCCGCCCGAGACAACCGATGCTTTCGCGCCCAAGGTCATCCGCTCAGGGATGGGTGCCCACTTCCGGCTGCCGATCCATACAATGACGTGGGAAGCAAGCCATGAGATCACACAAGGTTTACAGGTATATCTGGCGGACATGGATGGTCAGTCTTGCTGGGAAACCGATCTTCGCCAGCCACTGGCATTGATTGTTGGCGGAGAGGCGGAGGGAGCAAGCCCGGAAGCCCGAAAAGTAACCACGCAGAAAATTTCTATCCCGATGGCTGGAGAGGTTGAGTCATTGAATGCAGGCGTAGCCGGGTCGGTATTGATGTTTGAGGTGGTGCGGCAAAGGCTTAAACACAAAGGACACTGAGGGCACAAAGGGGGAAGGCGCTCCTGTCAATGAAAGTTTCCTACACTTTATCTTCTTCGTGGTAAAAATAATTTATGAAAATCCGATCCATCACTTATTTTTGCAATCCGAAATATCCCTTGGAAGAACAAATCCTGCAAACGGCAGGGCAATTCCTGGCTAAAGCCAGGTCGGCGTATGAGGCTGAAGGATACGAGGTGCAGACGACGCGGCTGGCAACCATCCCGTTCCCGGAATTGCTTGGTGAAAAGAATATTGAGGCGTTGCCAGAGCTGGCTTATCATCTTGCCAGTGTCATTCGACAAGTTGGCATTGCCTATGGGTCTTTAGGACCGGCCTTACCCAAGATCCCGCACAGCTATGAAGTGATCCCGGAAGCGATCGCGGCGGCACAGAACATTTTTTTTGGCGGGGTGATGGCAGACAGGATACACGGCGTCGACCTGGCTGCCATTCGAGCCTGCGCGGATGTAATCGTCAAATGTGCACTGATCGAACCCAATGGATTTGCCAATCTACAGTTCGCGGCGCTGGCAAATGTGGGAGCGGGCGCGCCGTTCTTTCCGGCGGCATACCATGATCGCGACGAACCGGCATTTGCTGTGGCAACGGAAGCGGCAGACCTGGCTGTGGATGCTTTTTCGAATACAAAGACCTTAGAGGAAGGGCGCGCGGCTCTCACGGCCGAAATCGAGAAACACGGCAAAGCCATTGCCCGGATATCGAAGACCGAATTATCGGATGTCGAGTTTCACGGCATCGACTTCTCCCTTGCCCCTTTCCCCGACGATGCCCATTCCCTGGGCAATGCGGTGGAACAAATGGGCGTGCAAAGAATAGGCGATCATGGCTCTCTCGCTGCCGCGGCAATCTTGACGGAAGCCATCGACCGGGCGGATTTCCCCCACACCGGCTTCAGCGGATTCATGCAGCCCGTCCTCGAAGATTCTGTCCTTGCCAAGCGCGCGGCAGAAGGAAGTCTTACTGTAAAAGATGCTTTGCTTTACTCGGCAGTCTGTGGGACGGGATTAGATACGATCCCGCTGCCGGGGGATATAACTCCAGGAGAGATCACACCCCTGCTGCTGGATCTCTGTACATTGGCGATGCGACTGGATAAGCCTCTCACTGCCCGCCTTATGCCAATCCCCGGCAAAACGGCAGGCGACAAAACAGATTTTGATTTCGCGTTCTTCGCCCCCAGCCGCGTCATGGCTCTGAATTCTCAGGCGCTGACGAATTCCCTTGCAGGAACTGGAAGCTTCGATTTATCTTTTCGAAGACGGTAAAGACGGTAAAGAAAGTGCCCCCGACAACAAGTCATGAGATTCCTCGACTCAATCCCATTTGAGCGCTTGCTCTGGCTGGTGCCATTTTTCCTTGCTATTCATAACCTGGAAGAAGCGCCCTTCATGGAAAGCTGGTCGAAGCGGCTGCCGCTGAAACTGCTTTTGAGCATCACGACCCGTCAATTTCTCATTGCAGTGATCTTTCTGACGCTGGCGGGGTTTCTCCTGACGTACATTGCACTTGAATATACAGAAAAGCAAACAGGCTATCTAATCATTCTCACGATTCAAGCGATCATATTATTGAATGCGCTGATCCCTCATCTCGCTTCTACGCTCTGGTTTCGCCTGTACAGCCCCGGGATCGTGACTGCCCTTTTGGTGAACATCCCTTTTTCGTTTTACTTATTTCACCGGGCATTGAGTGAACACATACTCAGCTGGTCACAGCTCTGGATCCTGTTAGGTATCGCCCCCATTGGGTTGGTGGCCTCCGCACTGCTCTCACTCCAAATTGGAAAAGCCTTCAATAAATAGCCTGCCCCTTTCAGCTCGAAGCAATGGGGCTACAAAACTGCCTGACTATGAGACTCTCAGCTTCCACATGGTGAACGCCTGATCGAATCCCTTCAGCATCCCGTTAAAGGGAGCCACCGCACCCAGCTTCGCGTTCTTTGCCAGAAACTCCTGTACTTCGGGATCGTCGTTAATTTCCTCCGTGAATATCAGCTCGCCGCCCTGCGAGAAATCCGGTAAGCGCGCCGCGATGTTAACTGTCGAGCCGAAATAATCCAGGCGGTCATTCAAATTGACGACAATACAGGGCCCCTTGTGGATACCCACCTTGAGCCAGAGCATGGGGTCACCGCGCTCGGCGATGACCGATTGGGCGCTCCAGACCGCCCGTAAGGCGGCAACCGGATTACGAAATGTCGCCATGACCGAGTCCCCCATGGTCTTGATAAGGGCTCCGCCTTCGGCTGCGACAGCCTGCTCCAGAACTTTGAAGTGCTCACGCACGCGTCCAAAGGCGGAGGCGTCGCCGATGCTACGATACAGGCGGGTGGAATCGCGCAGGTCCGTGAACATCAGGGTGACCGAGCCAATGGAGATCTCCTCACCGGGTCGCAGCACCTCGCTGGCAAAAAGATCACGGAAGACCTGCAAGGCGGTCACGTCCGCGGCTGTGGAGGCCTGGTCACTCCAGGCGGTGCGCTCAAGCTGGAAGGTTTGAGCTGTCTCGGTGGCGTTGATCAGGTTGAGGGTTGGGAGGAGGGAAACATGCTGCTGCTCAAGGGGCCAGCCGAATGACGTCACGCGGACATCCGAACGCGGCGCCCCGTCTTCATCCGCATAAAGGGAGATGGAGCCCGCCAGATCCGAAGCGCGCAGCGTGTAGCGTCCGGGCTCGAGCTGAAGAGCCACCGGCAGCGAGCGTAGCGCGGCGATGCTTTGCGACATCACAACGTGCGGCTGCAGCTGAGGACTCCCTACACAGAACGCCGACTCGAATTCCACCTTCCGCACGGAGGGATTCGGCTTAAAGACCACTTCGATGTTGTGGTCGAAATTGACCGTGAAATCGATCCGGCAGGTATTGCAGTGTGACTGTCCGCGCACCTCACTTAGATTGCTATGACCGTCCGATATTCCACGACAGTTCGGGCAGAGCAAATCCCAGCTCATATCGAGGATGCCCGCCCGCGTCGCCCGTAGGAACATCTCGAGCACTGCGCGCCGATCTACTCTCCAGCGATCGGCGAGGGCATAGGCTCGAATGCGCTGCACCGAGAGCTCATCCGCACGATCCAGGAAATCCTCCAGGCGCCTCAGCAAGGAGGGATCGACGCCCTGCTGAGTCAAAGCCTGGCTAAGCGACTGAAAGCGAGCACGGCCTCCCGGGCTGCGCCCCTGCCGGCTCGACAGCTCCGTCACGGGATCGCGACTTTCGGCGATCCGGTCATACAAGCGGAAAGCGCGCTCGAAGCGACGCTTCGCAATGACACCAATGACAAACGGAATGGCAAGCTGCGCAAGAAAGCTGCCAGTTCTCATCCAGGTCTGGTAGCGAACGCGCGTACTGCCATCCTTTCCCGGGTCGAAATTCGCCTGGACGCGCATCAGATCGAGCGGACCTTTGCTATACGTCCTGAGAATACCGAAGGAATACGGGTAGGTCCACTCAAAAGGCTCCTCCTCCCATTCCACCCTGATCACCGGGAGCTTCATGCGCACCCGCTTGACGCCCTTCACATTCTCCAGCATCTCCACCTCGGGCTGGCCCGTATCGCGGTTGAAGCGATTGGTGTCTGAGGCGAGCGGCCAGAGCGCTTGCGGCGAGGAGTTGAGATCCCAGTGCCAATCGAAATAAAACTCTTTTGTCATGTTGGATAGACAATAGATGAGAGGGACATCCTGTATTTTACTCAGAAAAGTTGAGATTTCATTTCAATAGATACTTGACACTGCCTAAATTCGTCATACAATCATTTTAGGTTTCATAATATTCATCGTTGCAATTAGGAGGAGATACAATGAGCACAGAACCCAAACCGTCAGATAGTTCAGATAAAGAGAAGAAGGGATCAGAGACACAAGTCTGGATTGCCCTTATTGGAGCTTTGACAACAATTATTCTTGCGCTGCTGAGCTTCCCGCCTCTGATTGCCCGGCTGACTCCCGTTCCCACTCTAACCATAGCGCCATCTCCTGCAGTTCTGTCCAACCACACACCAACAGCAAACACAGTGATTGATCTCCCGTTGAGCATGGATACACCGCCAGTCACCATAACCGTCACGCTCACAGCACCTGTTTTGACGTCACCGGTGATTACGGACACCCCGTCCGCACCCATCGGAATGCACCCCAGACTGGTTGCGGATAGAACCTCTGGCAAGGCGCCGCTGACTGTTAAGCTCGATGCCAGAGACTCCTTTCTCCGCGCGCCAGGCGGTGAAATTTATTCCTGCCGGGGCGGCGCATGCGAATATACCTGGGAAGTCTACTCAGGCGGGCAACGGATCGGGAGACCACAACATAACTCGACCGGCACATTTCAATATACATTCGGGAACAAGGGCATCTTTTTCATTACAGTCTGGGTATGCCGCGGCGGAGGCAGCTCAGATTGCAATGGGAGCGGTGCGCAGATTGTCGTGAACTGAGCCGGCCAGTTAACAATCCATTAACCGATGAAAGTGCGATTCATGGTATTGTTAATCCATGCCCGAATCCATCCTCATTGTCGAAGACGAACCTGCCCTGCGTGACACACTGTCTTACAACTTAAAAAAGGATGGCTTCACCGTGGAAGCCGTTGGCGATGGCCGCGCCGCGCTGGAATCGGCGCGGCGACTCAAGCCTGACTTGATCGTTCTCGACCTGATGCTCCCCGAAATGGATGGCTTCGAGGTCTGCCGGATCCTGCGCAAGGAAATGATCACCCCCATCCTGATGCTAACCGCCCGCGATGATGAAATTGACCGCGTGGTGGGTCTGGAGGTCGGCGCAGACGATTACCTGACAAAGCCGTTCTCCATGCGG
>DATHTH010000173.1:0-12338 GCA_035463495.1 Anaerolineales bacterium
TTTCCGAACTGCCCGATACGGGTTTTGCACCAGGAGTTGTGACGAGCATACATCATCTTCCCAGGGAGACGTATTCGACTGCCGGTGAAGTAGCGCTCGAAATCCCATCGCTGGGTGTAAAGATTCCCGTCGTCGGGGTCCTTCTCAGGAATGGCAATTGGAACGTGTCGTGGCTGGGCAGGCAGGCTGGATGGCTGGAAGGCAGCGCATTTCCCTCCTGGATGGGGAACAGCATCCTCACCGCTCATGTCTACCTCTCGAATGGATTGCCCGGACCATTCGTCAATCTCAATAGGTTGAGATATGGCGAGAGGATTATCGTCCATGCTTATGGGGAACGATACATCTTTGAAGTGCAGACAAACAAGGTGGTGGATCCTGACGATCGGTCTGTGCTGAAACATGAAAATCAGCCCTGGCTGACTCTCATCACGTGCAAAGAATACGATCCAAAGACCGATACCTATCGAAAGCGGGTGGTTGTCCGGGCTGTCCTGGTCAGCGTGACCGGGGAGTAGACCAAAGCGGCGTGCACAGCATGCTGAGCGGAAGGTCGAGCGTTATTGACGTGAGTACATGCTCGTTCAGCGCCAAAAGCTAGATCGCCGAAGTCAGCAAAGGGGAGATTGAATGTTTATTGAGGTCGGAGATACTCCTGTCGCATGCAGGGTGGTGGCAGCCTGCGCTTTATGAGTGGGTTATCATGTTATAATTTCATCTCAGCAGAGTACTTTCAACCTGGAGGAGTTCCATGGACATTACGGTTCAAGAGTTCAAGCACTGCGACATGATCTCAGTCAAGGGACGGATAGATAGTTCCACAGCTCCGCAGCTGGCGCAAGCCCTCGAAGCCGCCAACGATGGAGGCAAATACAAAATCGTCGTCAACATGAGCGAGTTGGAGTACATGTCTAGTGCTGGCTTTCGGGCCCTGCTGGCAGCACAGCGCAATTGCAAGCGCTACAACCGGGGAGAGGTTGTGCTGGCTTCCGTCCCGGAGCGGATTCGTGAAGCTCTGGAGCTGGCTGGTTTTACGGAACTTTTCAAGACCTTCGACGATCCTCTTCAGGCAGTGGGACACTTTTAGGTTTTTGCCGGTTGGGCTGGAGTCATTCACACATTTTCATGGAAGGAGGCCGCCTTCGGCTCAGGGGCTCTGAGGCGGCTTTTAACATTGTCGTATGAAGAGTGTGCAATTCGCCGCGAAATTTGAGTTTCTCGATGAGATCCGTGAGTTCGTGGGTGGGATCGCGCGAAAGGGGGGCTTCAGCGATAAGGATGTATATAACATCCAGCTGGCGACCGATGAAGCCGCTTCGAATATTATCGAGCATGCCTACGAAAACCAACCGGATGGAATTCTGGATCTGTCCTGTGGGGTGAGGGGGGACGTGATCACGATCATTTTGATCGATTATGGGGAGTCGTTCGATCCCTCCGAGGTCCCGCTGCCGGATCTAAAAGCCGATCTTTCTGACCGCAAAATTGGGGGACTGGGCATCTTTCTGATGCGTAAGCTAATGGATGAAGTTCACTACGAGCCGCGCCCCGACAAGAGCAACATACTGACAATGACAAAACGTAAGAGGTAACCGGCATGACCGCCGCTTCACGTTCTCCCGCTGCATCAGACTGGCGTGACATTGCCAGCCTGGGGGAACAGATCGTCAATGCCACCTCTCTCGCCGCCCAGCGCGACCTGATCATTGCAATAACATCCAGTCTGGTCCAGGGAGATGTAGAGGTCTGGCTCGACGAGCAGCTTTTTCGCCTGCCGAACCTGGAGACAGAAAATGTCTTCCCCGGACAGCCTCTCCTGGCAGGTATGCAGCGCGCACTAAAAGCGGGGGAGCTACGTACGCGGCAGCAGCGCGGCAAGAAACGCGGAGCGCGCGAGACCTGGGCTGCGGTCCCGCTGATCGAGCAGGGCATGGTTCTCGGAGCGATCCAGGTGAGCCGAAAGAAGGGTCCGGAATTCAAGCGGTCCGAGCTGGAGCTGCTGGAGAGGCTGGCGGGCGCGGTAGCCGTCAGCCTGAGCGCCTCCCATCGCGTGGCGGTCGAGCGATTCCGGCTCAACCAGTTGAATCTCGTCCGCGAAGTCAGCGCCGAGATTGCCAATATGCTCGATGTGGACGAGCTTGCCAGCCGCGTAACCGGCCTGATCCAGGAGACGTTTCACTATTATTACGTGGCCATCTTTACTTTGCGCCGGGGTTCGCGCTCTCTGCGATTCCGCTCGAGCGCCATGCCCGCGGCGAGAGGAGAGCTGCCGGAATCGTCCGAGGACCGGCACCAGGTGGCGGTCGCCCTGGAGGTGGAAGTGGGACAGGGTCTCATCGGCCAGGCGGCCGCGCTGGGGGAGCAAATCATCGTCGATGATGTCCGGCAGGATCCCCGCTACCGCTTCATCGACAGCCTGCCTGAGACACGCGCCGAAGTCGTTCTGCCGCTCAAAATCGGAGAGCGCGTCCTTGGCGTTCTCGACATCCAGAGCGATCAGCCGAACGCATTCCATCCAAACGATCTGCTGATCCTGAGCGCGCTGGCGGACACGATCGCCCGCGCGGTTGAGGGCGCCCGCCTGTACGGAGACCTGCGCCGCCGCGCCGACCAGCTGGCGCTGGTAGCCGAAGTGAGCAATAGTGTAAGCTCCTCTCTTGAGCTGAAAACGCTGATGAGCAACGTCGCGATGCTGATCCACGAACGGTTCGGTTACCTGTATGTTCATCTCTTTACCGTACATCAGAACCGGAGATTGATCCAGTACCAGGCGGGCAGCGGCGCGCGCAGCAAGGACCTGGTGGGCTATACCTTGCCGCTCGACGATCCAGCCGGGATCATTTCCTGGGTAGCGCGCGAGGGTCAGACTGTCCTGGCGAACGATGTTCAACAGGACGACCGCTACCGGCCCTCACCGTTCCCGCCCGAGGATACGAAATCTGAGCTTTGCGTCCCGCTGCTGTATGACCACGAAGTGGTAGGCGTCCTGGATATCCAGTCCGACCAGCGCGAGGCTTTTACCGAAGATGACCGCCTGATGTTCGAAGCGGTGGCGGACAACATTGCCACTGCCATCCACAACGCAGACCTGTACCGTTCCGAACAGTGGCGGCGCCAGGTGGCGGACAGCCTGCGCGAGGTGGCGGGCCTGATCTCGGCGGATGCCAGCGTAGACGATGTGCTGGAAGCGATCCTGTCAGAATTAGACCGCAACCTGCCCGTCGATATCTCGGCGATCTGGCTGCTGGAGGACGATGAGCTGTATCTGGCAGCCTGTCATAACTGTGACGAAGCCGAGCTCGAGCGGGCGCTCTATGAGTCGCCGGGGGCGTATGAGCGCTTGATGGGCGCCCTGTATTCTGACAGTCCCTTGATCCGGCAGTCCACCGATCCGATCTGGGTAACAGGGCTCATCGCCGGTTTTGCACAGGATTACTCCGGCCTGGCGGTCCCTCTGCGCGTGGGCGATCAGCCCTACGGCGTCATCACGTTATCACACAGCACGCCAGGCAGATACGGTCACGAAGCACAGACGATGACGACCACATTCGCCAGTTATGCCGCCGTCGCGATCGAAAATGCGCGGCTTTACGATACGGCACAGGAGCAAGCTTACGCCTCCGCGGCCCTGCTGCAGGTCGCCCAGGCAGTGGTCAGCCTCAACGACCTGGACGAGATCTTGGGGACAATCGTCCGCATCATGCCCATCCTGGTCGGTGTCCAGCGCGCGGCGTTGTACCAATGGGAGTCCTCCCGGGAGCTGTTCCGGCCTTCGCAGCACTATGGTCTCGATGAAGCAGAAGAAAGGGCATTCTGGGATCGTTCGTTCTCTCTGGGGGAATTTGCCCTGCTGGATGCGTGCCGCGCCGCCCCCGGCCTGCTGGCTGTTCAACTGGAGAATGATGAACAGCGCGGCTTGTTTGCCTGGCTCTCGCTTGATCCCGGCCGAGAGTTCAATCTCGGCAACCCCGGTGTGTTCGTGTTCGCGGTGCCTATTGCAGTGAAGGATGATCTGTTCGGCGTGATGCTGATCGAAGAAGCCCCGGGGGGATTACGTTTCCGCGCTCGGCGGCTCGAGATCATCACCGGCATCGCCCAGCAGGCGGCGCTTGCCATCCAGAACGACCTCCTGCAAAGGGAGATGGTCGAGCGCGAGCGCCTCGAGACGGAGGTGCAGCTGGCGCGGCAGATCCAGCAGACTTTCATCCCTGAGACCCTGCCGCAGTTCCCGAACTGGGAGCTGGCTGCCCGCTGGAAGACTGCCCGCCAGGTGGGCGGCGATTTCTATGATGTGTTCGACCTACCGAATGGGCGCCTTGGACTGTTCATCGCAGATGTCGCCGATAAGGGTGTGCCTGCCGCTCTGTTCATGGCGCTCACCCGGACGCTGGTGCGGGCGGCGGTGACCGAGCTTGAGTCTCCTGCCGAAGCGATGAAACGGGTCAACGACCTGTTGCTCCCTGATACGAAACAGGGGATGTTCGTCACAGCCGTTTACGCCGTGCTCGATATTGAAAAAAATGAGCTGACGTATGTTAATGCCGGACACAACCCTCCGTTATGGATAAAGTGTGATGGTAGCGTAGAGCGTCTTACGCGCACCGGCGTGGCGCTCGGCGCGGCGGAAGAAGTGCATTTCCATGAACGTGTCATCCCCCTGCAGAGCCAGGATAGTGTTTTTCTTTACACGGACGGGCTGACGGAATCTTTCAATCTCGCCGGGGAGTTTTATGGCGAGGAACGTCTGATCGATGCGCTTACCGCTGAGTACTGTTCCTCCGCTTCCAGTCTCATCGACACAGTGGAAAAATCCCTGCTCAGCTTTGTGCAGGATATGCCTCCCGCCGATGACCTGACGATGCTGGTCTTGAGAAGAGTGTGAGGGTAGAAGCTCAGGAAGGTGAATCGCTAATTTTCCAAAACGAGGATGAGATGTACACAAGTGAAGGCAAGAAAATTGTTTCCAGTGAGAAGGCGCCAAAAGCCATCGGACCTTATTCGCAAGCCATTGTCGTCGATAACCTGGTATTCACGGCTGGGCAGGTAGGGCTCGATCCCGTCATGATGGAGCTCGTTGAGGGCGGGGTCGAAGCGCAGACCCGGCAGGTTCTCACCAACCTCAAGCATGTGCTGGAGAAGGCCGATTCCGGATTGAATTTCATTATTAAAACGACAGTCTTTCTGCAGGACATGAACGATTTTGCCAGAATGAATTCGGTCTATGCCGAGTTTTTTCCGGAAAACCCGCCGGCGCGCAGCACGGTGCAGGTGGCGGGGTTACCGAAAGGGGCGCTGGTCGAGATCGAAGCGGTTGCCCTGCTGCGCCCGAACCGGGGTGACTGATACAAAACTGTCGTTCTGATCCTGCGGCTGAAACAGTCGTCACTCGCTTGCGCGGAGGATCGTGTTGAGGATGGTCGATACGATGACCATACAATCTCTGGCCAGGTTCTGGCCTCTCATGCATTCGATTATTCAGGAGTTCTGGCACATTACAGAACCGGAGATCGAAGAGTCTGCTATCCGAAACAATATCCCGATCGAGCTCTATTTGTATAGCGAGCTGGGGCTGAGCAATTTCTCGCTTCGGGATTTTCAGAAGCGAGATCCGTTTACAAACCCGGAGCAGTTCGAAAAAGCGTTCGTCCACCTCAACGTCAAGGGTTGGATCGAGCCCAGGGCAGATGGCAGTTACCGCGTCACGGACCGGGCGCGTGAGGCGGTGCGTCACATTGTCCGAATGGGAGATACACAGCTGCTCGACTTCAAGTCCATGCCCGATCGGGATCTGCAGCGCCTGTCTGTCCTGCTGAAACAGCTCGTAGCCGAGAGCCAGACATGCCCGGAACCGCCCGAGAAGTGGGCGATCCTTGTCCGCTTTCGGCTGGCAGATGAGCACAGCTCTCTTATCGTCCAAATCCGGGAGTTGTTGATGGACCTGTTTGCCTATCGCGATGATGCACATCTCTCGGCTGCCCGCCCGCACTTCAATGACGCCGGCATCGTGTGGCTGGTTCTTGGCTTGCTGGAACAGGGCATTGCCGTCAATGCACTCCACATGGCAGATAAAATGGCGTTCCGGGGTTACGATATAGAGGATTTTGAGATCGCGATTCAGGCGGCAGTTGAGCTGGGATGGGCTGAACCAGGTCAGCATACGAGCGCCTTCCACCTGACAGAATCAGGTCGAGAGCTCCGGGCGCAGGCGGAACGACTCACCAATGCATATTTCTATGCCCCCTGGGCTGTTCTCACTGAAGTCGAACTAGAAGAACTTTATCATCTACTTGCCAGGCTGCTGGCGTCGCTGAGCACCTACCGAAAGCCCGCTGAGTAGCGCCAGGTTTGCCGTGGGTGCCGGGACACAGCTTGAGGCGGTCATGCGGTGGTAGAATGGACGTCCGCATAAAGGTTGGGTATGGAATAACCTTTGCAGCCCGCTTGCCTGAGCCAGAATGAATTCACGGATTGGCAATAAGGCAGTATCATTGTAGTCCCTATCTTTTCGTTCGTCCTATGTTGCCAAAAGTTTCGGTCATCGTCCCCTGTTACAACGAGCAATCCACAATCCGTTTGTTGCTGGAGGCTCTGCACGAGCAGACCTATCCCCATGCCGGGATGGAAGTCGTGATCTCCGACGGCCTTTCCACAGATGGAACCCGGGATGTAATTGCTGCGTTCCGGCAGGAATTTCCCGATCTTCAGGTTCGCATTGTGGAAAATACAAGGCGCTCCATCCCTTCCGCCCTGAACCGCGCTATCGAAGCTTCCTGTGGCGAGATCATCTTGCGGCTCGACGGGCATTCGAAGCCCTATCCGGATTACGTGGAAAAGTGTGTAGCTGCGCACCAGCTGGGACGTGGTGCGAACATTGGAGGAGTCTGGGAGATCCGCCCTGGGGCAGGCACATGGATCGCACACGCCATCGCAGCTGCCGCGGCGCATCCGCTTGGGGTAGGGGATGCCCTCTACCGTCATACCAGACATGCCGCCGTAGTGGACACTGTCCCGTTTGGCTCCTTCCGCCGCGCGCTGATCGAGCAGATCGGCTATTTCGACGAATCCCTGCTCACCAACGAGGACTATGAATTCAACGTACGCGTTAGAAAATCGGGCGGCAAGATCTGGCTCGATCCTTCTATCCGCTCGGTTTATTATGCGAGATCCACATTTCTGGAACTGATCCGCCAGTACTGGCGTTATGGATTCTGGAAATGGCGCATGCTGCGCCGCTATCCCGATACGCTGCGCTGGAGGCAGGCGCTGCCTCCCTTGTTCGTATTTAGCTTGCTGAGTCTGGCTCTGTTTTCTATCTTCAGTCCCTCGGCGAGGTGGGTGCTGGCTGGCGAGCTCATTCTCTATTTTTCCATAATGATCTTCGCAAGCGCCCATGCAGCGCTGCAGAAGCGAAAGGCGCACTTAATTGCAGGCTTGCCGCTGGCAATCGCAGCTATGCATATCTCATGGGGTAGTGGATTCTTGTGGAGCGTCCTGACTTCGAGCATTGAAAAACATGGCAGATAACATTCGCACGACCCCGTTACGTCTGCGTCCCATAGAGTACCGTAACATCCTTTTCACCGGCGATCTGTTGATGGCAATTGTCGCTTTGTTTGGTGCGCTTTTTACATGGAGACAATACAATTACTTTGGGCGGCTGGGGGAACTGATTGCCCGAGGTATACCGCGGGCGCGGGCAGAAGCGCAGGCATTGTTGTTCTACGACATTGAGCCGCAGATATGGTTTTATCTGTTGCCCGTTGCCTGGATGTTACTCCTGGTTGAATTGTATGAGCCGCATGTTGCCAGCAGCGGGCGCAAGACAACCCGCGGGATCGCGCTGGCGGCATTTATTGGCCTGGTTGCCTACTCGCTCGTCTTTATCATTCAGGAGAACACAAACCTGCCTCGCGTCGGCGTGGGTGCATTCCTGCTCTTTGCCTCCCTCCTGACCTTGGGCTGGCGTGTGATCTTTATTCGCCTGTATAAATCGACAGGCCAGCGCCGGCGTGCATTGCTGATCGGTGCGGGCCGAGCCGGGCAAACCCTCGCCGAGCTTTATCACTCCGAACCGACGCGTTCTTTCAACCTGATCGGCTTTATAGATGATGATCCCCAAAAAATGGGCAAGACGATTTGCGGTTTGCGCGTGGTAGGTTCGAGCGGTAATTTGTTAGACCTTCTTGATGTTTACCGGATTTCAGATCTTGTGATCGCCATTAACGGCACGATCCAGGGCACTACCTTTCAGACCATCCTGGACGCCCAGGAAAAAGGGGTGGAAGTCACGCGCATGCCCATCCTGTATGAGGAAATGACAGGGCGGGTTCCTGTGCACCATCTGGAATCCGATTGGATCATCCGTTCTTTTGTGGATGGATTGCGAGTCAGCGGCTTCTACGATCTCACCAAGCGTGTCCTGGATCTTTTCGGCGGGGCCCTCGGCCTGCTGATGTTTGCCGTTACGTACCCATTTATCGCTCTCGCAGTGTTTCTGGATAGCGGCGTGCCGATCTTTTATTCACAGCCGCGTCTCGGGCAGGGTGGTCGGGTCTTCAAGATCTATAAATACCGGACAATGCGGCAGGATGCCGAAGCGGACGGTGAAGCGCGACTGGCTCTGGAAAATGACCCGCGCGTCACGCGTGTTGGCAACTTCTTGCGAAAGCTTCGCCTGGATGAGCTGCCGCAATTCTGGAATGTCTTGCGCGGCGAGATGAGCCTCGTAGGTCCCCGTGCAGAACGCCCTGAGCTCGTTGCGGAATTTCAGAAACAAATTCCCTTTTATCGGGCACGGTTGTTGGTTAAGCCCGGGTTGACGGGTTGGGCTCAGATCAACTACGGCTATGTTGCCAGCGTCCTGGAGACATCCGTTAAAATCGAATATGATCTTTACTATATTAAGCATCGCACGCTTGCGATGGACTTTCAGATCCTTTTGCGGACGATCGGCACAGTTCTAAGACGGACAGGGAGATAACATGAAATATCTGGTTACGGGCGGGGCGGGGTTTATCGGGTCTCATATTGTTCAAACACTGCTCGAGCAGGGAGAAGCCGTGCGCGTGCTGGATAACTTTAGCACCGGCAAGCGCGAGAATATCGAAGAGTTGAAGGCAAAATTCAACGGGCAGCGCCTGGAAGTCCTGGAGGGTGACGTGCGGGACGCACGACAGGTGGCCGAGGCGGTCGGTGGTGTCGAGATCATTTTCCACGAGGCGGCATTTGTCTCTGTCCCACAATCGATGGATGAGCCGCAGAACTGTTTTGATGTAAACCTCATGGGGACATCCTTGTTGTTCGACGCTGCACGAAGAGCCGGCGTCCGGCGGGCGGTCGTCGCCTCAAGCGCGGCGGTGTATGGCGAGTCGGAGGCTTTGCCGCTCGTCGAAGAAACACCCCTCCAGCCGCTCTCGCCATACGCGCTGTCCAAGCGCGTCAAGGAAATGTATGCAGAGCTGTTTACGGGCTCCTTCGGCTTTGAGGTGGTCGCCTTGCGTTATTTCAATGTCTACGGTCCGCGCCAGCGGCCGGACTCCATGTACGCTGCGGCGGTGCCTATCTTCGCCCGGCGCCTCCTGGATGGCAAGCCCGTCACGATCTTTGGTGACGGCGGCCAGACGCGCGACCTGATCAACGTGCGCGATGTCGTACGCGCTAATCTGATCGCTTCCGAGCATCCCGCCGCAGCCGGGAAGGTATTCAACATCTGCACCGGCGTGGAAACTCGTCTGTTGGATTTGCTCGATGTGATGTATGAACTGCTCCCCAATTCGCCGACGCACGAGTTCGCCCCGCCGCGTCCCGGCGATATTTACCGTTCGGTCGGGAGTCCACAAAAAGCGGCTGACGTGATGGGATTTCGCGCCGAAGTGTCTCTGGCAGATGGCTTGAAAGAAGTCGTTGACTGGATGCGGTGAGTCGCGTTCATGCCTATCGTAACCCTCGCCGAGTGGAATCAATTTCTACACAACCATCCAAACGCACATTTGCTCCAAACTGGGGAATGGGGGGAATTGAAATCCGCCTTTGGGTGGAAGGCGGTGCGGATTGTAAGTGGTAAGGCAGGCGTCCAGGTCTTGTATCGTCAGCTGCCACTGGGCTTTACGGTCGGGTATCTTCCAAAAGTGAATCCGGATCGAGTCCTTTGGGCTGAGATTGATTCTGTTTCTAAGAAACACCGCGCCATCTTTCTTAAGTGGGAAGCCGACAGCTGGGAAGGCGAACATCCATCCTCGATAACCCGATATTCCCCCCTCAGCACCTCGCCCCATAACATTCAGCCTCCCCGCACGATTATTGTTGATCTAAGGAGTGATCCAGAAGTCATACTAGCGCGCATGAAGCAGAAGACCCGTTACAACATCCGCCTTGCCGAGAAAAAGAATGTGACCGTCCGTGCCTGGGAGGACGTGGGATCTTTTCATGCCATGATGGTTGCTACCGGGCAACGTGACGGATTTGGCGTTCACTCTCGTGAATACTACCGGCGCGCGTATGAGCTGCTCCAGCCAAGACAAATGGCGGAGCTGCTGGTTGCCGAATATGAGGGCAAGCCGCTGGCTGCCTTGTTCATCGGCAGAAATGGGAACCGGGCGTATTATCTCTACGGCGCTTCGACAGACGAAGAGCGCAATCGCATGCCCACCTATCTATTGCAGTGGGAAGCCATGAAATGGGCAAAGGCTTGTGGCTGCGAAGAATATGACCTGTGGGGTGTCCCTGATGAAGAGGAAGCTACTCTCGAAGCGAACTTTGAAAAGCGAAATGACGGCTTATGGGGCGTCTACCGTTTCAAGCGTGGTTTTGGTGGTCAATTGAAGCGGGCTGTGCAGGCAATGGACCGGGTCTACAATCCCCTGCTATACCGGGCGTATCTGCGGTTTATCAGGAATCGAGAATAAACGTGGACGTCCAGAGCTGGAATTCTCTCATTTCAAAGCTTCCTAATCCCCATTTCCTCCAGACCTATGAGTGGGGGCAGGTCAAAGCGAAGTATGGTTGGCAACCACTCTACGCAGTGTGGGATGTGAAAGAGGGGTGGAAAGTGGAAAGTGAGCAAAGCAAACTTTCCACTTTCCACTCTCCAATGGCGGCTGCCCTGGTCTTGAAAAGAACACTCCACCTCGGCGGCATGTCTGCCAGGCTGTCCGTTCTCTATACCCCAAGAGGTCCCTTGCTCGATTGGACAGATCAACCCTTGCGACATCGCGTTCTGGACGATCTACAGACGTTCGCCAGGCAGCAGGGCGCGGTCTTTTTAAAAATAGATCCTGACGTGACGTTGGGAACAGGCGTACCAGGTGGCGTGGAGGAAACAACCGGCGTGACAGGGCAGGCAATTCTGTCTGAATTAAAGCAGAGACGCTGGAGCTATTCGTCGGATCAGATACAGTTCAAAAACACGGTCCTGATTGATCTGACTCCCTCGGAAGAGGAGCTGCTGGCGCGCATGAAACAGAAGACCCGCTATAACGTCCGCCTCGCAGAGAGGAAAGGTGTCAGGCTGCGTATAGGAACCGCCGAGGATTTTGGAATGTTGTATAAGATGTATGCGGAAACTTCCGTGCGGGATGGCTTTGTGATTCGCAATGAGGGATATTACAAAACAGTTTGGCAGACATTCACTGCCAACCTCCAAATTCCGGCGACAGATCCCCGGCTACCCCATGCCGAACCCTTGATCGCCGAGGTCGAAGGCGAGCCGGTCGCGGCGATCTTTGTTATTTATTTCGCAGGACGGTCTTACTACGTCTACGGGATGTCGCGGGATGTCCACCGTGAAAAAATGCCGTCGTACCTCCTGCAGTGGGGGGCGATACAGCGCGCCAAAATGAAAGGCTGTAGTGTTTATGATCTCTGGGGCGCACCGGATGTCTTCGATGAACGTGACTCCATGTGGGGCGTGTATCGTTTCAAAGAAGGCCTGGGTGGCAGTGTCGTGCGGACTCTTGGCGCCTGGGACTTTGCGCCCAATCCCTTCTGCTATAAGCTTTACTTGGAAGTCATTCCACGCCTGCTCGATGTCATGCGCTCACGGGGCAAGAACAGAACGCGCCAATCTCTCGGAGGCGCATGACTGATAAGCAGCCGTTGGTCGAGTAGAGCGAGTGCGCGGAGCGTCTCACTCGTATCGAGACCAACATGAAACAGGAACATCTATGAACACCATCCCTCGCCTTCACTTCGCTCACCTTCCCACTCGCGTCGAAGAGCTTCCGCGTCTGACGGAACATCTACACGGACCTCGAATCCTCGTCAAGCGCGACGACCAGACAGGCCTTGCCTTCGGCGGCAACAAGACCCGTAAGCTCGAATTCCTTGTAGCAGAGGCGCTG
>DATHTH010000174.1:0-38497 GCA_035463495.1 Anaerolineales bacterium
CACAGGATTCCGTTCAAGTGAAATGACCCCTTCGCCCCCCGCTCTCACCAGCCCGGGACCCAGCAGCGTCGCGCCGGTGGTCGTGACCCCAAGGGCAACACGCTCCCCGCCCAGGCTTTGAGCGAGGATCTCGCGGTTGCCAATCCCATTCTGGAGGGTAATGGCCAGTCCGTTCTCCGCAAGGCATTCTTTGAGTTGATTTGCTGCTCGCTCCGTCTGCCACGCCTTGACGAGGACGAGCGCATATCTTACGCCCGTACACTTCCGAGGATTATCTGTGACTTCCACCGCAAACGGATGTTCCCCGCCATGTTCATCCACGAGCCGCGCGCCATGTTCATACAGGGAATCGAGTGCTGCCTTCCACGTGCCGAGCATGATGACGGAGCAGCCTGCCTGCGCCAGCCGCGCGGCAAAGAGGGTCGCCAGCGCGCCCGTGCCCACGATCAGAATCTTGTTATTCATAGAATGTCAGGCGACAGCCATCTCGCAAATGACTGTCGCCTGTTTCTATTCGAGCTCTTGCAATAATAATTCCCACTCGTTGTCACTCATCTCGACGGTATGCTCAGGCGCCGGAAAGCGCTTGGTCTCCACGTCTTCGATGTAGTCGGCAAACGCTTTTTGCATCTCCTGATGGAAGTCGGCATACTTCTTGACGAACTTCGGAGTGAACCGGTCGAACAGGCCGAGCAGGTCATGTGTGACCAGCACCTGCCCGTCGCAGCCAGCGCCCGCGCCAATCCCGACCGTCGGAATG
Organism: Anaerolineales bacterium; assembly: GCA_035463495.1. Lineage (GTDB taxonomy): Bacteria > Chloroflexota > Anaerolineae > Anaerolineales > Villigracilaceae > Defluviilinea. Next base: position 761 of record DATHTH010000174.1, read on the forward strand.
GACAGCTTCGCAGAGATCAGCTCCGCCAGGCGCGCTGGGACGGCCTCCAGCACGAGGCTGAAACAGCCAGCTTCTTCCAGAATGAGCGCATCCTCGACCAGTTTCTTGGCGGCTGCAGCAGTCTTGCCCTGGGCGCGGAATCCGCCTAGCTGATTGACCGATTGCGGTGTCAGGCCGATGTGTCCCATGACCGGAATGCCGGCGCTTGTAATAGAGCGGATGGCGTCGACACGTTCGCGGCCGCCCTCGAGCTTAACTGCATCCATACCGCCCTGCTGCAGGAAACGCCCGGCATTGCGGGTGGCTTCCTCCATGGAGACCTGATAGGACATGAATGGCATGTCGCCGATCAGCAGCGCGGACTTTGCTCCGCGCGCCACAGCACGGCAGTGGTGGAGCATCTCGTCCATAGTAACCGGTAGCGTGTTCTCATAACCGAGGACAACCATCGCAAGTGAATCGCCAACCAGGATAGAATCGACCCCGGCCCGGTCCATGGCTAAAGCAGTCGGATAATCGTAGGCGGTGAGCATGGTGATCGGCTCGCCGCGTTCCTTCTTCTGGCGATAGGTCAGAGTGGTTACTTTTTTGCGCGCAGACGCGCTTGTGGACGCTAACGCGGGTGCAGGTGTAGACATGGTATCCTCCATATATGGTAGGAGCCGTTTGGTGCGGTATCGCCCCCGGTCACCGCGCATGGACAGCTTTAGTAAGATATGCCGTCGCGTTCACGCGAGGCGGATACGCGCGGCACTCTGATTATTCCACAGAATCACTTTTTCGGACATACTTACAACAATAAGCATTTTGTAGGAATAATTTCGTGCGTTCTCATTCGTTATGACCAGTTGAATCCACGGGGCAAGTGGCAGTATAATCGTTTTAAGAAAATCATGTCCCTGCAGCGGGGGGCAGGTACAAACAAGAGGAGAAAAAAGATGAGAAGGACGTTTGGGTTTTTGATCGGCGTTATGGTGGGTGGCCTGGTCGGCTCCACGATCGCACTCCTGATGGCCCCCGAACCGGGTGAACAATTGCGGGCAGAACTCCGTGTCAGGGGTGAAAACTTTTTCAACGAAGTCCGTCATGCTGCGGATGAGCGCAAGATCGAGCTGCGTCAGAGGCTGGAGTATATGCGCGAGCCGCGGGCGGAGGGGTAAGACACACAAGTTCACAGATAAACAGATCTATGGGTGTGCCTGTTTACCTGGCTAGTTCTCGATAAAACTCCGCCGCCCTCTGCATATTTGATGCATATTCCGCGCGGGCGGTGATCATGGTCTGGTTCAAGCCTGCGGCTGTCTGTCGCAGGCTTTTGTTTTCGATGGCTTCCAAAATTGCGACTGCGATGGACTGCGGATTCGTCGGCTCGCACAAGAGTCCATTTTCACCCGGTTTGATCCACTCACGAATGGACTCTAAATCTCCTGCAACTGGAAAGCAGCCGCAGGCGATGCCTTCCAGGAGGCTGTTTGGCGTGCCATCGTGAATGCTGGGAGAGGCCATGATTTGTGCTCGGCGGAAAACATCTGCCATTTGATTATGAGAGAGGGAGGGGAGCAACTCAACAGCATGACCAATCTTTAGATCATGGATCCACTGCTCGGCTTGTGCCTCGCCAGCCATCAGGGCGAACAAAAATTTGGCATCAGGGTGTTTTGCGAGGACCAGGGGCATGGCGCGGAAAAACTCCTCATTGCAGACATAAGGACGGAAGCCGCGCGGATTGATGATGACAGGTTCCTCAATCGCTGTGACAGGCGGATAGAAAACCTCGCTCCGCACTCCGCCGTTTCCCGGCGCTACGAGAGAAGGCTTTTCCGTCCCGAAGCCCCATTCCCTTGCCAGCCGCACGTCACGCTGGCAGTCCGCGTGGAGAGCGTCTGCCACTTTCAAAGCCCAGCGCGTGTAGTGGCTCATCAGCCGGGTGGATGGGCCGTGCAGCGTAAAGTCATTGCCCCAGGTAGAGATCAATAGCGGCGCGCCCATGTACGCATCCGCAGCCATCATCCCTTCATAAGGGATGCGCATGGCATGAACGAGATCGGGTTTCACTCTGCCAATGAAGGCGCGCAATTGCTGCGCCGCACGTCGAATCGTCAAAGGTCCCAACCACTGCCGGATGGCGATACGGAGACCCGTAGTCCGGGCGGGCGCCGTGCCGGGACGCCGGGCCTCTTTCCTGAAACCGCTGAAGGCAACGGGGATGATCTCCAGTTCCTTTATCGCGAACTCTACCGAGCATCGGAAGGTCGAAGCCAGATACACTTCGTCGCCGCGCTCGGCGAAATAACGGATCCAGTTTTGTGCGATAGGAGATCGCCCGTCAGCGACAAACAATATGCGCATGGCGATAGGATTATACGTCATTGCCCGCTGGACAGAGACGCGGTATATTTGCGGCGATGAGCAAGGGACGTATTTTGATCGTCGAGGATGACATGGATAACTACGAGCTTGTGCGCTTCGTTCTTGAGCGCGCCGGGTACGATGTCTTCCTGGCAGTCAACGGGCGGGACGGGGCTGCGGCGGCTCGTCTGCAGAAACCGGATCTGATCTTGATGGATCTTGGAATGCCTGAGATGGACGGGTGGCATGCAGCGGAGAAATTGAAAACCGACGAGTCCACGAAATCCATCCCCCTGTATGCCCTCTCAGCCCATACATTGCCAGGTGAGCGCAAGCGAGCCCTGGAGGCAGGCTGCGATGGATATGTATCGAAGCCCATTCACATGGACGGGTTCTTAACCATCATCGAAGGGGCGTTTGGCAAGAACAGATAAGGTGGCAGCTACCTTGTCGATCAAGGGTTGATCCTGAAAGCAAGAGGTATAACAACATGAGACAAATTTGTGTGGTCGGCGTCGGGTATGTCGGTCTGGTGACGGCAGCCTGTTTTGCTGACCTGGGGAATCGCGTGGTGGCGCTCGATATCGATGAGCAGCGCGTGCAGAATCTCAGAAAAGGCATCATGCCGATCTACGAGCCCGGTTTGGAAGAGCTGGTAAAGCGCAATACAAAAGCTGGAAGGTTATCCTTCACCACTTCCTATGCCGAAGCGCTCGACGGCACAGAATTTGCCTTCATTGCGGTTGGTACTCCCTCGGGTGTGGATGGCAACGCGGACCTGCAATATGTAGATGCCGCGGCGCGCTCGATCGCGCAGAACATGCGCGCACCGCTGATTATCATCAACAAGTCTACAGTACCCATCGGGACCGGAGACTGGGTTGCCGATATCGTGCGCGGCGCGCAGCCGGAGCCGATTGACTTCGCCGTCGTCTCGTGCCCCGAATTCCTGAGGGAGGGCTCCGCGATCGGGGATTTCATGAGCCCGTTCCGCACCGTGATTGGTTCCCTGGATCGGGATGCAGCCAGCAAGGTCGCCCAGCTGCACCTGCCGTTACGCGCTCCGATTGTGATTACCGACCTGCGCACTGCGGAGATGATCAAGTATGCGAGCAATGCCTTTCTTGCCACCAAGATATCGTTTATCAACGAGCTGGCAGATCTGTGCGAGCTGGTCGGTGCGGATGTAAAAGAAGTGGCAGCCGGCATGGGCTACGACGCGCGCATTGGGCGCTTCTTCCTGGATGCCGGGCTGGGGTGGGGCGGCTCGTGCTTCCCCAAGGATGTGCAGGCGCTTGCCTACATGGCAAAAGAGAAGGGACTAAACCCGCGCATCCTGAACCAGGTCATGGATGTCAACTATGATCGCCGCAAGGCTGTGGCGCACTACCTCGAGCAGGCCCTCGGCGGAAGCTTAAGGGGAAAGCGCATCGGGCTACTGGGGCTGGCATTCAAGCCCAACACGGACGATATGCGCGACTCGCCTTCCATCGACATCTCGAATTCTCTGGTGATCGCGGGCGCCCAAGTGCGAGGCTACGACCCCGTCGCCCGCCATACGGCAGCTCCCCTGATGCCTGCTGTCGAGATTTTCGACGATGTCTATCAGATGGCGGAGAGCTGTGATGCCCTTGTAGTGGTCACCGAGTGGAATGAGTTCAAGCATCTTGACCTGGAACGGATCAAAACGCTGCTCCGGACGCCGATTATCTATGATGGACGCAATATCTACGACCCTGCGCTCATGAGTGAGATGGGCTTCGTCTACCGAGCCATTGGACGCGGCATGGCGATGAGCTCGCTCGTTTCATAAGCCGGCCCGAAGCCTGGCCACCTGCGGACCATATGACGACCCCTCCTGTCTGTAACTACGAAGGCTCCGACTATCAGACCTCCTTTTGGGAGAAAGGTGGACGGGAATACGAGGATCGCACAGAGGCAATCGCCCTGAGACGTCTCCTGCCCAAAAGCGGGCGGCTTTTGCTTGAGCTGGGCGCGGGCGCCGGGCGGAACACGCCCCGCTACACCGGCTTCGGACGGGTCGTCCTGCTGGATTACTCACGTACCCAGCTCGAACAAGCCCAGGCGCGGCTGGGAAGGTCGGAAAAATATCTCTATGTCGCCGCGGATGTGTACCGGCTGCCATTTGTCGACGGCCTGTTTGACGCGGCGACCATGATCCGCACGCTGCATCACATGGCAGACGCACCCCGGGCGCTTCGCCGGGTAAAAGACGTCCTGGACACAGGCGGCATCTTCATCCTCGAGTTTGCCAACAAACGGAACTTTAAATCCATCCTGCGCTATCTGTTTCGCCGTCAGGCGTGGAGTCCATTCTCGCTGGAGCCAGTCGAGTTTGCGGAGTTGAATTTTGACTTCCATCCAAAGGCAATTCGCGCCTGGCTGAAGGACCTGAACTTTAAGATCGAGAGGACGTTGACTCTTTCCCACTTCCGGGTTGGCTTGCTGAAGCGGGTCATACCCACGAATATCCTCGTTGTGCTCGATTCATTGGCGCAATGGACAGGATTCCTCTGGCAGTTCACGCCGAGCGTTTTCATTCGAGCCCGGGCAGAAGGTGAAAGAGAAAGAAGCGAAATTCCTGCCAACCCGCTCCTGCTTTTCAAGTGCCCAGACTGTGGGCGCACGCCATTGGTCGAGCGGGAGGGGTATCTGGAATGCTCAAATTGTCAAAAAAGGTGGGGGTTCAAGGATGGGATCTACGACTTCAGAGAGCCAATCCAGCCGGATGGCTCAGCCGCATAAAATCAGGCGCTCCATTCGAAAGAGCGCCTGATTTGTTATATACCTTTGCTATGGTTTTTGGCTCGCTGCCTCTTCCAATTCCAGCAACCGCCGGGCGCGTCGAACGGAGGCAATGATGGATACTGTGAGAATGGTCGCAATCACACCCAGCGACAGACCAATCGGGATTTTATAAATATCGGTCAGAAGCATCTTGACGCCGACAAAGACCAGGACCGCGGATAATCCCAGCTTCAAATAATAGAATTTATCCACGACGCCCGCAAGGAGAAAGTAGAGCGAGCGTAACCCCAGGATGGCAAACACGTTCGAAGTGTAGACGATAAAGGGATCGTCTGTCACGGCGAAAATCGCCGGGATGGAATCGACCGCAAAGATCAGATCCGTGCTCTCGACCACGAGCAGCACCAGAAACAGCGGCGTTGCCATCACTCTCCCCATTCGCCGCACAAAAAATTGCTCGCCTTCGTAGTTCTCAGTGACAGGCATGATCCTTCGTAAGAGCTTGATGATCGGGTTTTTCTCCGGGTGCGCCTCTTCGTTGCGCTCGATCGCCATCCGGACCCCGGTAAAGATCAGAAATGCGCCGAATACGTAAATTATCCAGTGGAATTCCTTTAGCAGCGCCGCACCGATCACGATCAGGATGCCGCGCATGATCAATGCTCCCAGGATGCCCCAGAACAGGACCCGGTGCTGGTACTGAGCCGGAACCGCAAAGTACGTAAAGATCACCACAAAAATAAAGATGTTATCAACGCTCAGCGATTTTTCGAGCAGGTAGCCTGTCAGGAATGCCAGCCCAGCCTCCCCATTTGTGTAGTCGCTGGCAGGGGCAATCTTGTCCCAGAAAAAATAAATGCCCAGGTTGAAGAGCAGAGACAGGCTAATCCAGACAATACTCCAGATCGTGGCTTCTTTAATAGAGACTCGATGAGCCTTTTGATGAAACACCCCCAGATCTAAAGCAAGCAAGGCAAGCACGAACAGATTGAAACCTACCCATAGCCAGATCGATTCCTCAAACATTATGTTGTTTTCTCCTCTTCAATTGTGAATTAATAAAAAAAGCGAGACTTCACTGTCCTCTATGTGATAGTCTCGCCAGTAGTGTACAGATTACACATACAGTTAGCCGAGAGCCGGTATTCGCGCCGGGCTCCGTCATGACGACTAACCGGTGGCGCTCGCTTGTCTCGGGGCGCCATGGCTACTCCCTATGTGGTCTCAATTCTGGCTATTCTACCAAATTTATGCGAATTCCTTGGTAGGGTTATTCCCCTCCAGCCGCTCACTTATCTCCACAACAGGGAGATTGAATAAATGAGCAGGGTCAGGTATAAGACTGCCAGGATCACAAAATCAATCCAGATGGAGAGATGGAAAAGACGCGGGGATTTCTTTTTGCTGACATGACCCATCTTGGTGAAAATCATGCCGCTTTTGAGTGCTTCAGTTTTGTCTTTCCACAATAACCGCAAGAAATAAAGACAGATCAGATGAAGAACAAGCAGTCCAATGCTCTGTAGCATGGCTCACTCCTCGACCTTTTCGACAACCCAGAAGTGAGACAAGCCGAAAACCCCGAGAGGAGTTCTTTCCAGTGTATGCAGGACTGCACGCAAAGCTTTTCCGGGTGCACCAAACCGGGCAATGATGTTATCGTATGCACCAAAAATGGTAGTGCGTAGGATTAACTTTACAGGCAAATCCTTAAAGAGCTTATGTAGATCGCCAGTGGAATAAACACGGACATGTGGAGCCAGCCGGTTACGGATTCTGCGTGGCAAATAATTAACGAATGGCTTATTGCCGAAACGATACTTTCCACGCCAGTAGATCCCATGAGTCTCAAACGGATAGCCGCGATTTGGAGCGAAGAGGACGATCCTTCCCCCGGGCTTAAGTACACGGACCATCTCGCAGACCGCCATACGGTCATCTTGAACATGCTCGATCACTTCGTGGCTAAGAACGAGATCAAATGTTGCGGAAGGTAACGGGAGAAACTCGCCAGCGCCATTGACGATATGTGCAGAGTTTATACGGGCTTCGGCGGCGCGCTCGAAATCGTACTCCAGCCCGATCACGGTGCCCCCAAAGGGAGCGAGATGCCCCACATACATTCCAACCCCACAGCCATTCTCGAGAACCAAGCCCTTGATGCGCCCGCCCGCGGCCTGCACGATCATTTCCAGTCGACGCTGTTGTCCTGCTCGCCAAACATAAGAGGGTTCGCCACGGAGAGCAGCTTTATCGAGGTTTCTTGGGAGCATCCTGGCTATTATATCTTGCATGTTTTTCTCGGCTATGTTAAAATGCACTTGTACGAAACGATTACCGAACGCACCGAGAAGTGGGCAGCCCCCACTTTTCTGCTTGTAAGACACAGTGCCGCGTGATGAACAGAACTTGAGATGCGATCAGACAGGCGGTAGGAGTACACGGAGCAGTTAGCATGTCAAAGAACGAGTTCGCCCTGGCTTTTAACGAAGTGTTGGAGGAAAAGCAGCTCTCGAGGGATATTATCCTCGGAGCGATCGAGTCCGCGATGGTCTCTGCCTATCGCCGGGCTGTCAACGCGTCCACAGCACAGCATGTCGAAGCCAAAATCGATCCGGATACCGGCAAGGTCATGGTTTTTGCCGAAAAAGAAGTCGTCGAGGATGTCCAGGAGCCAAAGACCGAGGTCCTGCTGGAGGAGGCGCGCAAGGTCAACCCGGAGGCGCAGCTGGGCGATATGGTCATCGTTGAGACCACGCCAGCGGACTTCGGGCGCGTCGCCGCGCAGACTGCCCGGCAGGTGATCCAGCAGCGCATCCGTGAGGCAGAACGCTCGAACCAGATGCAGTACTTCGAGCGCCAGGTTGGCGAAATCGTCAGCGGCGTGGTCCAGGCGACGAATGCCCAGGCGACGACCATTGGACTGGATATGAAAGCAGAAGGCGTACTGCCTGCTAACCAACGGATTCCCGGCGAGCGCTTCAAAGTGCATGACCGCGTCCGTGCGGTGGTGCTGGAGGTGAAGGATGGCTCGCGCGGACCGCAGATCGTTCTGTCCCGTGCTCACCGCAATTTCCTGCGCCGCCTGCTCGAGAACGAAGTCCCCGAGATCTATCACGGCGTCGTGGAGATTCGCGCGATTGCGCGAGAGCCCGGCGCACGCGCCAAGGTGGCTGTCATGGCGACCCAGGCGGGCGTGGACCCTGTGGGCGCCTGCGTAGGTATCAAAGGCGTCCGCATCCAGGCGATCGTCAAGGAATTGCACGACGAGAAGATCGATATCATCCAGTGGGACCAGGATCCCGTTGTTTATATTTCCAAAGCCATTAGCCCGGCGCGGGTCAGCGGCGTTTATCTGACCGAATTGGAAGGCAACCGCACAGCGACCGTCGTGGTCAACGAAGATCAGCTTAGCCTGGCGATCGGCCGGGATGGCCAGAATGCTCGGCTGGCAGCAAAGCTGACCGGTTGGCGCATCGACATCAAGTCGCTTGCCGAAGCGGCGGCGGATGCGATTGGCAAGCTTCGGGCTGACTCTGAGCTTGCGGGTCTGCTGCCGAATGCCGTGGAGTCCATTCCGGCAGTAGAAGAGGTGCTTGCCAAGAAGGCGGAAAACCGCCCGGTGACGCCGGAAGAATACACCATGTTGTCGCAATTTGTGGACCGCGTGGAGCGACGCACAATCCAGATCAAGGAAGAGGCGGCTCGGGCAGAAGAGGAAAAAGTCAGTACCGCCCGTGCTGAAGTGCCCACGGCTGCCTTTGGTATGCCGCTCGAGCAACTTGAGCTTAAGGAACACGTCTTTAACATTCTCGTGGAGGCTGGGCTCGACACGGTGGGCGCGCTGATGATGTCCATGAAAATGGATGCTAACAAAGTTCTTGGATTGGCCGGGATCGGTCCAAAGGCGATCACGAATATCGAAGAGCGCCTGGCTGCCATCGAGTTTCCCGAGCCGGCTGCCGAGGAGCCCGTCGCCGAGGCTGTCACAGAACCGGTGGCTGAGGTGGCGACCCTGGCTCCGACTGAGGCGCCGGTGGCAGTTGCCGAAACGGCTCCAGCCGAAGCTGCACCTGCGGAAGAGAAGCAGGCGCGAAAAGAACCCAGAGGCAAGGGGGTGGAAGAGCCCGAGGATGATGAGCACAAGGATGGCGTCTCTCTGGATGAGCTCTTCTCTATGAAGCCAGAAATCTTCCAGACGGCTGCCGGCGAGGAAGATGAATCTGCGGATAAGAAGAAGGGCAAGAAGGGTAAGAAGAAGAGCGTCGAGCTTGAATTCGACGAAGAACGCGGCGAGGTCGTCGGGCGTAAAAAGCACAAACGTGGCGACGATGCCTTTGGCGAAGAGTGGTAGCATCATCCCTGTAATAAAAACCCTGCAAAGGTTTTCTTAAACAACGGTGCATTCGAGCCCTTACCTTTGCAAAGCGCAAAGATTTGGTAATATAGTTAAGTGTCATTGCCTGTGCAATGACTTGAGATGAAGGTGCCTAAGAAACCTGTTCAGCGTGTGAAACATGTGCCCCAGCGGACATGCGTGGGCTGTCGCGAAGTTCTGCCCAAACGGAAGATGGTTCGTATTGTCAGGACGGCTGATGGAGTGCAGATGGACCCGACCGGCAAACTGTCCGGGAGGGGAGCCTATTTGCACGATAGGCGTGAGTGCTGGGAACGCGGTTTAAAAGGCGCGCTCAGCCATGCGCTCAAGACAACCCTGTCTCAGGCTGATCGTGCCCGACTGGAAGATTTTATGAATTCCCTGCCCGCGAATGCGGAAGCAGACGTTGTGGGGGCTGGTGAGTAGCTGGATGTGATCGACTGAATCGCTCACGGGACTCACCGGCAAATGGGCAGAGCTTCTCGTCCATTTGAAGTTCGTGTTTATGGAGGTGGTCCTATGAGTAGCAACGGAAACAAAATTGAATTACCTGCCAGTATTGTTATTCGCGATCTGGCGCAAAAGGTCGAAAAAAGTCCCATAGACCTCATTAAGAAACTGATGTCCAACGGTGTGATGGCGACCATTAACCAGTCCGTGGATTTCGACACCGCCGCGATCGTCGTGGCAGAGTACGGGTTTGAAGCCGTGCCCGAGGTGGTCGAGGAAGCTGTTGTCGAGACCGGAGAGGTGCCTCTCTGGCGGCAGATGATCGCCGGCGAGGATGAAAATAAACTGGTGAGCCGACCGCCTGTCGTGACGATTCTTGGTCATGTCGATCACGGCAAGACCAGTCTGCTGGATGCCATTCGGCAAACCGACGTGGCAGCCGGGGAGGCGGGTGGAATTACGCAGCACATCGGCGCCTACCAGGTGGAGCATAACGGTAGAACCGTTACCTTTCTCGATACGCCCGGTCATGCGGCATTCACCCAGATGCGTGCCCGCGGTGCACAGGGTGCGGATGTTGTTGTCCTCGTGGTTGCCGCGGACGATGGTGTGATGCCCCAGACCCGTGAAGCCATCGCGCATGCGAAAGCGGCGCGAGTCCCGATCATCGTGGCATTGAACAAGATCGATAAGGCGAATGCCAATCCCGAGCGCGTCAAGCAGCAGCTTGCCGAGCAGGAGCTTGTCCCTGATGAGTGGGGCGGCAATACGATGGTCGTTCCCGTCTCTGCCAAGCAGAAGCAGGGGATCGATGATCTGCTCGAAGGCATTTTGCTGGTGGCGGACAATACATCCATCAAAGCTAATCCCGGCGGAAAAGTCATTGGGACGGTTATCGAAGCCGAGCTGGATAAATCCAAGGGTGTGATGGCGACGCTGCTCGTTCAGAACGGCACCCTGGAGTCTGGCGATATCGTCGTCGCAGGGGCGGCTCACGGTCGTCTGCGCGCCCTCTCCGATTACAAAGGCAAGCCGACCAAGAAGGCGGGTCCCTCCATGCCGGTGGCAGTGATGGGGTTGAGCGATGTCCCTTCGGCTGGCGATCTGTTCGAGGTGGTCAGCTCCGAAAAGGAAGCACGCCTCATCGTCGCGGAACGCCAGGCGCTTGCCAAGTCCCAGGCGCAGGCACGCAAAAAAGTCTCGCTGGAGGATCTCTTTGCCAATGTTCAAGCCGGCGAAGCCAAGGAGCTGAACCTCATCGTCAAAGCCGACGTCCAGGGTTCGCTGGATCCCATTGTCAGCGAGCTGAACAAGCTGGGCGAAGGTGAGATCGGGATCAAGATCCTCTATGCGGAAACCGGCAACATTGGCGATAACGACGTCATGCTGGCTTCAGCCTCGAGCGCCATCATCATCGGGTTCAACGTGCAGGCAGACGTCTCTGCCCGCCGCCTGGCCGAGAAGGAAGGCGTAGATATTCGGCTGTACGAGATTATCTATCGCATGACCGAGGATATCGAAAAAGCCTTGAGCGGTATGCTCGAGCCGGAGACCACAGAAAAGGTCATCGGCCGGGCGACGGTGCTGGCAGTTTTCTCCGCATCGAAATTTGGTAAGGTTGCTGGCTGCCGGGTGACCGAAGGCGAGCTACGGCGCAATGCCAAAGTGCGCCTGTATCGCGGTAGCGATATTGTCTTCGAAGGAGATATGGGATCTCTGCGCCATGAAAAGGACGATGTGAGGGAAGTCCGGCAGGGCTACGAGTGTGGCGTCGGCTTCAAGAATTTCAGTGACGTCCAAGTTGGTGACCAGCTGGTCTGTTACACGGTGGAACAATCGTAATACTATAAACCTTGCGGAGCGCCCCGAAGGGAGGCAGCCTTCGCAAGGTTTTCTTATAAGATTATGCCTTCAGGAATTCGCCTTCAACGGATTGCGGACCGTATCCGCCAGGAACTTTCCGAGATGTTGATCCATGAGATCAGCGATCCGCGTCTGAAACAAATCTACGTAACCGACGTCAAGATCGATAAGGAACTGGCATACGCGGATATCTTCGTCTCTGCAGTGGAGGGGGTTGAGCGTTCTGCCGATGTCCTCGCCGGGCTCGAGTCTGCTTCTGGTTTTCTGAGGCGGACACTTTCGTCGCGCGTCGAGTTGCGCGCGTTTCCGCGCCTGCGCTTCCACTGGGATATGACCCCGGAGAATGCTGACAGAATCGAAAAAATCCTTGCAGAATTAAGGAAAAAGCAATAAACTTTGTGTCTTGTAAGAAACAAAGGTGTATCACGGAGGAACTTATCGAGCATGAGGGATGAGACCGGGGCGATTAAAGAGCGGTTGGAGAGAGCGAGAAACGTCGTCATCGCGTCGCACGTCAGACCGGATGGAGATGCGATCGGCTCCCTGCTTGGTTTAGGACTCGCGCTTCGAGATGCGGGGAAATCCGTCCAGATGGTGCTGGTGGATGGTGTCCCGGCATCGTTCAAGCACCTGGAAGGCAGTGAGCTGATTCTCAAGGAACCGGGGGGAGAACACGATACCTTTATTACTGTGGATTCAGCCGATTTTAAACGCGTGGGAAAACTATTCGAGCACTTCGGTCAGCCGGATATCAATATCGATCATCATAAGACCAACGAGAGATTCGGGAAGTTGAACCTCATCGAACCGGATGAAGTTGCTACAGCCGCTATTCTCACCAATCATCTGCCGGAATGGGGCTATCCCGTCACCAGATCGATTGCTGCAGCACTGTTGACCGGTATTGTGACGGATACGCTTGGTTTCCGTACTCCCAATACCAATCCGTCCGCTCTGCGTCTCTCGGCCTCCCTGATGGAGACCGGCGTGGATATGGCTGATCTGTACATGAAGGCGCTGGTGAAGAAATCTTTCCCGGCTGCAAAGTACTGGGGCGCCGGGCTTACAAGTTTGCAACAGCAAGATGGGATTGTGTGGGCTACTCTCAAGCTGGAGGATCGGAAATTTTCAGGCTACGGCGGGAATGACGATGCCGATCTGATCAACATGGTATCTGCGATCGATGGGAACAAAATAGGGATAATCTTCGTTCAACAGACTGACCATCACGTCAAGATATCCTGGCGCGCCCTCGAGCCGGGGATCGACGTCTCGAAAGTGGCAAAGCACTTTAGCGGTGGTGGCCACGCGGGCGCAGCGGGCGCAGATATTCCGGGTGACCTACACGATATCCAGCCGCTGGTATTACAGACCACTCGGGAAATGTTACTAAGTTAAGACAATGTCTCTCATGTCCAATTCAGATATTTATGTCATAATTATGAGCGTCCTAGATAAGGAGGAATGAAAGTGAACAGTCAAGATGTAAAGAATGCAATATCTGGGGTTCTGGTGGTAGATAAGCCCGTTGGGATGACTTCTCACGACGTCGTGCAGGTGATTCGCAACGGAACAAATTTACGCCGTGCCGGTCACACCGGAACCCTGGATCCACGTGCTTCTGGTGTATTGGTAATTTTGGTGGGGCCCGCTGTCCGTTTGAGCGAATATGTTTCTGCTTCCGACAAACGCTATCAGGCAATTATTCGCCTGGGCGCAAGGACCGACACCTTCGATGCCGATGGCAGGGTGACACAGGGAAATCCGGCGGTCAATGTGACCGAAAGCCAGTTCGAAGAAGTATTAAAAACATTTGTTGGTGAGATCGAGCAAACACCCCCGCCATATTCTGCAGTGAAAGTGCAGGGCCGCAAAGCCTATGAAATGGCGCGTAAAGGCGAAGAGGTGGAGCTCGAGCCGCGCAAGATTACGGTTCACCATCTGGAGGTGCTCGAATGGGCGCCGCCGGAGGTCGTCATCGATGTGCATTGTTCTTCAGGCACCTACGTTCGGTCGCTGGCAAATGATCTCGGCGAAAAACTGGGCTGCGGCGCGTATCTGGTGGGGCTGCGCCGCACCAAGAGCGGACGGTTCTCCTTGCGGGATGCCGTACCTTTGCGCAAGCTGCAAGAAGCCTTCCATGCCGGAAACTGGTACCAGTACCTCATTCCCGCCGCCGAAGCCCTCGGCGATTGGCCTGCCATCGAACTCAGTCCTGATGACGTAGAAGGTGTGCGACATGGCCACCGCGTGAAAGCTGTCGAGGATACTGAGCTGGGCAAGCGCGTGCGCGGCGTTAGCACCCAGGGTGAGCTGGTGGCGCTGATGGAAGCGGTGCAGGGCGAGGACGGACAGCCTGCCTGGCAGCCAAAGAAAGTATTTTTTACCTCGGAATAAGTTGTTGTAGTAGCGACTTCAGTCGCTCATATCTGTACTGAAGCATACTACAGCCATGCGACATTACCGCTCCCTGCAAGAGGTTAACGTACAAAATTCCTGGTTGACAGTGGGCGTTTTTGATGGAGTCCACCGCGGCCACCAGGAGCTAATCAAGAAAGTTACGGTAGGCGCTCATGCTCATGAAGCGCCTGCTGTTGTTTTAACCTTCGACCCGCACCCCGCATCTGTGCTGACCGGCCGTGAGATCAAGTGCCTGACGCTCCCCGACGAGCGTGCCGCGCTTCTCGGACAGCTCGGTGTGGACGTTGTCATCACCGAGCCCTTCACGCGGGAACTCTCTGCGGTGACCGCTTATGATTTCATGAGGCGCCTGCGGGATCGGCTCGGGCTTCAGCAACTCGTGATCGGCTACGATTTTGCGCTGGGCAAGGGGCGCGAGGGGAATGCAGCGCGCTTAACGGAAATCGGTGCGGAGCTAGGGTACAGCGTCGAAGTCGTGCCCGCCTTGAGCGACGAAAGCGGTGTGATCTCGTCCTCGGCGATTCGCAAGTTGATCGAGGTTGGGAACGTCACTGAAGCCGCACATCTGCTTGGACGCGCCTACCGCCTGCATGGACCCGTGATTCATGGGGACGGGCGCGGGAGAACCATTAACGTCCCAACGGCAAACATTGCCTATTCACATGAGAAAATGATCCCTGCGAGAGGGATTTACGCCTGCTGGGCACATCTCGATGGGCAGAAGTATCAGGCAGCCATCAACATTGGCACCAACCCGACCTTTACCCCTGACAAACGGACGCTCAACGTAGAAGCTCACCTGCTTGATTTCAGCCGCGAATTGTATGGCGAAGATCTGAGGCTCGAGTTCATTGCCCGCCTGCGGGACGAGTTGAAATTTGACTCCGTCGAGCAGCTCGTAAAGCAGATCTGGGAGGATGTCGAAACGACTCGCAGAATCCTGGGAGCGGCATAGTCGTTCCCTTTTATTTTGCGGGTCTAAAAGACAAAGAAGAAGATATGGCTCAGAACGGACTTCACGCCATAACAGGCATGCTGGTACGCAAATGGATGCCCCAGAGAGACTGGTTGCCGCTTGGCCTGGTTCTGGGCAACATGGCTCCCGATTTGGACAACCTCACCGTCGCGTATGCGACGCTGACTGGCGCCGATTCGCACGGGTTACATCGTACCTTTACCCACAGTATTTTCACCGTTTCCGCGGTGATCCTTCTGTTTTATCTTCTGGCTGTTTTGACTAAAAACGGAAAGTGGAACAATTTTGGCATAGGGTTTGGGAGCGGCATTTTGACGCATAGCCTGCTCGACCTGTTGATCTGGTTCAACGGCGTAGAGGTCCTCTGGCCCATCCGGTATGAACTCAATTTCTGGAGCGATTTCACTCCGCCGGGTTGGCTGCGTCTGCTTCTCGACAGCGGTGAGTTTTTAGGCTTCGGGCTGTACTTCCTCCTTCTATCCTCTCTTGCTCAAAAGAACAATACCGACCAGGGGCACCGGTCATCCGCGAGAATGTGGATGTATACTCAGTTCGCGCTGTTTCCTGTTTTCACTGTTCTTTTTTTGACACTCGGCGCAGAGGGAATTCTATACATCGTCTTTGGCGCGCTGTATCTGCTTTCGTTGATCGCCGCCATGACCATGACCATTCGGATGAGGCGGACAGTCGAGACGGTCTCGTGATCATGAAGTGGGCCATCGCCTGATCACCTGTTTCTGGCATGGTTTTGACGCTCAGATTTTGATACGATGTTGTCCGGGTGAGCAAGCAGCGATTGCTTTATAATCTGCCAGACTTCTCCCCAGGAGACTCCCCATGCCTGAACGTGAAATTTACCTGCTTTCCCCGCGTGCGCTCAGCCCTGAAACCATTGCGGTCGCCTTTGCCAAGACCTCGCGCTCGCCGGACTCCTTCCGGGCGATTGCCGCCGAATTGAGCGACGAGAAATCGGCGCAGTTCCATGAGAAATGGGTTGTGGGCTACGGGCATGCCTCGGTGGCGGAGCATGCCGTGCTGCACATCGCCTTCGAGAACGTCTCGCGGCTCGCCATCGAGAGCATTGAAGGCAATCGTCTGGCTTCCTATACAGAAAAGTCGACGCGCTATCAGAAGTGGGGACCCGACGATTTTACCGTGCCGCCGGAGCTGGAAGATCATCCTCTGCGCCAGGAATATGTAGACACGATCCGGTTCCTCTTTAAGACGTATGCCGATTCTCTCGAGCCGGTGCGTACTCTCATCCTCGGGCAGTACCCGCGCCGCGAGAATGAAAAAGACGAAGCCTGGGATCGTCGCATTCGCTCGAAGTATGTGGATGTCTGCCGTTTCATCCTGCCGGCTGCCTCGCTGGCAAATGTCGGCATGACGGCGAATGCGCGCGTGCTGGAGAATACCATCCGTAAGATGCTATCCCATGAGCTGGAAGAGGTGCGTCAGATCGGGGAGCGTGTCAAGGAAGTGGCGCTGGGCGAAACGCCGACGCTTGTGAAGTATGCGGATGCTGTGCCTTATCTGGTGGATACGTATCAAGAGATCGAGCAGTGGGTGGCCCGTGAGTTGGGCTCGGAAGCTGACGAGCAAGGCTGGTGTAGTGTCATTGATTATGATGAGAACGGGGAAAACAAGATTCTGGCTGCCAGCCTGTTTCGCTTTGGAGACATGAGCTACGCGGATGCCCTCGCCTATGTCGTAGCACTGGACGAGGGGCAAAAAGCAGATCTCGCGCAGCATTTGCTGGGCAGGCTGGGTAAGTACGATGTCCCTCTGCGCGAGCTGGAATATTCCACCTACACTTTTGACCTGGTGATGGACCAGGGCGCTTACGCCGAATTCAAACGTCACCGCATGATGACCCAGACGCCGCAGAAGCTTACGACGCGGCTGGGATATGCAACCCCGCGCCTGATACTGGAAGCGGGCTTCGGCCCACAGTATGAAACAGCCATGGAGACTGCGGCACAGATGTATGAGAAGCTCCATCAGGAGGATCCCCAGGTGGCGCAGTACGTGGTGCCCAACGGATTCAACCGTCGGGTGCTGGCGCAATTCAATCTGCGTGAAGCATACGCGTTCTGCCAGCTGCGCTCAGCCGCGAACGCCCATTTCTCTATCCGCCGCGTTGCACAGCGGATCTATGAAGAGATGAGCCGTGTGCATCCGCTGCTTACGAAATATATGAGATTACACGAAGAGACCTGGCAAGGCGTGGAAGACGGGTATTTTACGAGAGTATAGAGGCGTCCAGCGACTCCAGTCGTCGGAGTTCCATAGTCCAAAGCCTTTCGACTCCTTTTGCTAAATCAATTTCGAAACAATCGCCAGCAGGATTCCCCCGGCAATCACACTTGCCAGTTGACCAGCGGTGTTCGCGCCCATGGCATGCATCAGAATGAAATTATCCTGATCTTCGTCATTCGCTACCTTTGCAGCCAGACGTCCTGCCATGGGAAAGGCAGAAATCCCGGAGGCGCCTATGAGGGGGTTGATCTTGTACCCGCTGATGACCGTCATGAGCTTGCCAAAGAGCAGGCCGGCAACCGTATCGAGCACAAAAGCGACCAGTCCTAAGCCAAGGATTTGGATCGTTGATACGTTCAGAAAACTCGACGCGCTCATGGTTGCGCCAATGGTCAGTCCCAGGAAGAGGGTGGCGATGTTGATGATCTCATTCTGAGCAGACTTGCTCAGCCGCTCGACGACGCCCGAGACTCTCAGCAGATTGCCGAGCATCAACATTGCGATCAAAGGCGTCGCCTCGGGCACAAGCAGTCCTACAACCAGGGTCAGGAGGATCGGGAAGAATGCCAGGGACTTTTTTGAAACCGGCCGTGGAGTGTATTCCATCCGGATCTGCCGCTCTCTCTTCGTGGTCAGCAGCTTCATCAACGGCGGCTGGATAATGGGAATGAGGCTCATGTAGGAGTACGCAGCCACCGCGATGGGAGCGAGAAGCTCGGGAGCCAGCTGGCTAGCCACGAAAATGGAGGTCGGCCCGTCGATCGCTCCGATCACGCCGATGGAGGCAGCCTGGTTCAGTGGAAATCCCAGGGCGACCGCCAGGATGAGGGTGCCGAAAATCCCAAACTGACCGGCTGCGCCGAGCAGCGCCATGCGGGGTTGGGCGAGCAGCGGGCTGAAATCGATCATCGCGCCGACACCGACAAAGATCAGCAAAGGGAATAGCTCGGTGGCGATGCCCGCGTCGTACAGGACTGCCATCATGCCCTCTGCAGGGGTCATACCCGCCAGCGGGATGTTGGCTAGCAGGCAGCCAAAGCCGATGGGCAACAGCAGCACCGGTTCAATTTCACGATAGATTGCGAGATAGATCAATATCAACGCGGCTGTGATCATGACCGCGTTGCCCCAAGTAAAGTGAAGGAGACCCTTGAGCAGCTCGGGGATCAATTCGCCGATGTTCATTCGAATCTCACTAAAGACTGTTTATGTGCTACTGCCTGACCGGCGCTGACAAGCACATCCTCGATTTTCCCCGCCCGCGTCGAGCGGATACTGTTCTTCATCTTCATCGCTTCGATCACCAGAATCACCTGCCCCGATTCGATCTGGTCGCCGGGCTTGACAAAGATCTCGATGACGGTGCCGGGCAAGGGCGCCGTCAGGTCTTTGTTGCCTGTGCTCGGTCTGGCAGGCTGTCTGGGTGGCTCGATGGCTTTCGCCTCTTGTTGCTCGGTTTGAATTGGTGGTTTTGCCCCATTTTCGGGATTGACCTCGAACGTCTCACCGTCCACTCGTGCAATCACAGGCCGCGCATGGATGTCGTCAATCTCGATCTCATATATTCGATCGGCAACTTTTACAACGTATTTCATCTGTTTTCCTGTCGGGCGCCCCGTCTCCTGGAGCTGCCCTTTTGATACATCTGCCGGCTGCGCATGCCGAGCTGCCAAGCCGAGACATTTGCCGTGGATTGGAAAGCCAGCGGATGGGCGCTGGAGGTTGGTTGTTCTGCAAGTGCCATCGCGACAGCCACCGCCACAGCCTGGGCTCTGAGCAAATCCTCTATTGCCGCATCTCTCTCAATGGGTGTGGACGCGTTTGGCGTTTCAGGGCTAAGAGTTTCTTTGTCTGCCGTGAAGGCTGTCAATAGGTTCATCATGCCCCAGAGCAGGATGAGCGCGGCAAAGACCAGGCTCATGCCCAGCGCAGAAATCTCAAGCGCGATGCCAATATTGCTCATACCGGGATGTTCCCATGTTTACGCGGTGGGGCAGGTGCGTACTTGTCGCGTAAGGCGGATAAGGCGGCGATGATCTTGGGTCGCGACTCGCGCGGCTCGATGATGTCGTCCACGTAGCCCGTCGAGGCGGCGTGGTAGGGATTGTTAAACTTGGCGCGATATTCCTCGGCAAGTTTTTTTCGCTCGGCTGCCGGATCGGGGGCGCTCTCGATCTGTCTCTTGAAGAGAATGTTGGCAGCTCCCTCAGCGCCCAGCACGGCAATCTCCGCCGAGGGCCAGGCATAGGTTACATCTGTGCCGAGATACTTGCTGGACATGACGACATACGCGCCTCCGTACGCCTTGCGCGTGATGATACAGACCTTGGGGACGGTAGCTTCCGAATAGGCATAGAGCAGTTTGGCGCCGTGGCGGATGATGCCTCCGTGCTCCTGGGCGATGCCGGGCAGAAAACCGGGGGAATCCACAAGGGTGACCAACGGAATATTGAAGCAGTCACACATGCGCACGAAACGCGTCATCTTGTCGGCGGCGTCAATGTCGATGACGCCCGCCATGATGGCGGGCTCCTGGGCGACCATACCCACGCTGTGACCGCCAACGCGCGCCAGCCCGATGATGGCGTTCCGGGCCCAGTTCGGCTGGAACTCGAGAAACGAATCTGGATCGACGATCTTCTCGATCACCTGGTGCATAATATAGGGTTCTGAGGGGTCAAGAGGGATCATGCAGTTGAGCGAGTCGTCCATATAGGATGGATTGGTATCCGGCTTGAGAAAGGGCGGGTTCTCCACGTTATTCGACGGTAAATACGAGAGGAAATGCCGCACCATGTCGAGCGCATCTTTCTCGCTTTTCGCACTGATATGAGCCACGCCACTGACCGAGGTATGCACATCCGAGCCGCCCAGCGACTCGGCATCGATCATCTCCCCTGTCACGGCTTTGATCACTTCCGGTCCGGTCAGGAACATGAAGGAGGTCTTCTCGACCATGATCACGAGATCCTGTAAAGCGGGGGAATATGCCGCGCCGCCTGCGCAGGGTCCCAGCATAACGGCGATCTGGGGGATAACACCTGAGTATTGGGCGTTGCGCCGGAAGATCTCAGCATAACCGCCCATCGAGCGAACCCCCTCCTGGATGCGGGCGCCGCCCGAATCGATCAGGGAGATAAATGGCACACCGTTGCGCACCGCCAGGTCCATCACGCGGCAGATCTTGTGGGATTGCATCTCACTCAAGGTCCCGCCGTAGATGGTGAAATCCTGAGAGTACAGGTAGACAGTCCGGCCGTGGATCTGTCCGTAACCGGTGACCACACCATCGCCATAAAAGGTTTCAGTGAGCAGATTGAGCTCGTCTTCGGAGTGCGTGATGAATGGTTCGATCTCGTTAAAGGTTCCCCAGTCTAGCAGCAGATCGATCCGCTCGCGTGCGGTTAACTTGCCTTTTGCCCTTTGCTTCTTGATGCGATCTTCACCGCCACCCTCCAGTGCCTTTGCCCGCATTTTGCGCAGCTCTATGATTCTCGGATCTTCAGTTGTCATGATGCTTACCTCGGGCCTTAGTATAGTGTTGCAGCCTCAGGCAAGCCAGTGATGGATAGCATAAGCCGAATAGGACTAAGTGCCTCTTCTTTTCGGCATTGGATTTCTCGTATATTCATTAAAATACCGACGGCAGACTCGATCTGCCGTCGGTGTCATTGCAATCCTAGCCTTGCAAGAGGACGATCTCTCGCTGAGGCTCACCGAGGTATTCCGCACCGTGTTCGGTCATGACCACGTCTTCTTCCAGGGCGACATAGCCGTAGTAAGGGATGGCTACACCCGGCTCGATGGTGTAGACCTGTCCGGGCTCCAGTTTCTGGTTTGGAGAGTCACCATATTTTTCCCATAGCGGACCGAGCAGGGCGCCGCCGTCGTGCGCCACTCGACCAAGCTGGTGCCCAAGGGCATGCTGGTATTCGGGATAACCCGCGTCGGTCAGGATCTCCCGGGCCATTACGTCGATCGAGTTGCCGGTCACGCCGGGCTGCATGGCTTCGCGCGATTTCTCGACTGCTGTGCGAATCGTCGTGAAGCCGCGCTGGACCTCCGGAGGCGCTTCGGTCTCTCCCTCCTGCACCATGTAGGCGATGCGTTGAATGTCCGAGCAATAGTCTTCGTATTTCACACCAAAATCAAAGTGGATCACATGTCCACGTTCCACCTTGATCTCCGTCGGACCGCTGTGCCCTACCGGGGAGTTCGGTCCCGAGTTGACGGCGGGACAATTCTCCGCCGGCCACGCCAGCCCGACCTGGTATTCGCGCGCCAGCTGCTGCATGTACTCGCCGATCTCAATCTCGGTCATGCCCACTTTGATAAACTCGAATGTCTTCTTGTAGATCTCGTCGGTGATCTGTACAGCCCGATGGATACGTTCCAGCTCAGCGGGAGTCTTTCGTCCACGCAGAGCATTGACGATCGGTTCCGCGCTGATCAGCCGGTCGGCGTATGGCGTTTCTGCCAGATGCTCACGCAGGATCTCATACATGGCGTGAGTCAGGCCATCCGCGTGGACGTTGTTCCTCGAGGTGTTCACCGCGATCTGGTCGGGATCGAGGCGGGTGATGATGTCCCGCAGCGGTCCGCTGACGGCCGTGTCGTATCCGATGATCGTGTCGAAGACGTCCAGCCGCGCGATGGCGTCCTTTTCGAGATTGCCGATGAGGGCGATCTTTTCGCCTTTGCGGGAGAGGATCAGCGCCGACGGCCACGTAAGGTCGTTTGGCCCGATCAGCAGATCCAGGACCGGGTCGCGCACGCCGCTCGTCTCGCGGACAAATGTCAGCCAGACGTCCACCTGTTGCTCCCTCAGAATTTCAATCGCCTGATTGGCTTTTTCTTGGATCAGTGACATGTTGACTCCTTGCGTGTATTAGGTTCCATCCGATGGAGAAGCTTCCGGGACAATCCCACTCTGTGCAGCCGCCCGGGCGGCGTTCTTACGCGGCTCTTTCACCAGAAAGAGCAGGATTCCCACCATCACGAGCGACAACACTGCCGATAATGCAAACGTGGAAACAAAGCCCTGTGTATCGGCAATTCTCCCGCCGATGAGAGGCGCAACAATGGTGGCGGGAGCTGTCAATGTTTGCGCCAGCCCGATATAAAAAGGACGCTCGCTCTCGTTGCTGAAATCGACCGTCATGGTCATGCCGTTCATCCAGATAGACACATTCGCGAATCCCGTCAGGACAAAAATAGGGAAGAACCAGACCAGTGAAGGAGCGAACCAGGCGAGCAGGGAACTTAATACCGCACAGACTGCGCCCAGGATCAGCATCAGGCGATGACCCACCCGGTCGCCCAGCCAACCCATGCCAATATTCGCAACTGTTTGTGCAATGGTCAGCGTGGCCGTCAGGTAGCCTGCCGTAACCGGGTCCATTTGAAAGCGGCGCAACGCATAGACGATATAGAATCCAAACCCCATCGTCGCAAACTGCGAAAGGATGCGCGCCGTAAGGAACCAGTTGAAATTCTTATCCCGCCTGAGGATGCGCCCGGCGCCGTGCCAGAACGGGGGCGGATTCTCATCGATGACCTTTTCGTAGTCAGCTGGCTCGCGCGTCAGCGCGAGAAACATCCAGGAAATGGTAAAGAAGCCGCAGGCGATCAAAAAGCAGGTCAGGAAATTGGTCGGAGCGGCGCGCGAGCTCAATATGTAGCCCGCGCCCACCGCAGCGGCGCTGATCAACAGGTTCGCAACCGCTCCCTGAAGTCCAAAAAAGGTGCCGCGTGCCTCAGAAGGGATGATCTTCGAGATCATACTCGTCCAGGCGTTTGCGGTCACGCCTCCGCCGAGTCCCTGCCAGGTGAGAAAGAGGAAGGTCAGGATCAAGCCCGCCTGAATTCCGATTGTCGGAAGCAGGAATGCAACCAGCGCGAGCCCCAGGAACGGGACCCGTTCATGAATTGTGAGCAGGAGGACTGTCGGACGGTAGCGGCGGAGCCGGGCGGTGTGCCCGGCCGTGAATAATTGCGGCAGCAGCCAACCTGTCGCGTGGATGGCAGGCACAAGACCGATCAGTGTCGCCGATTCGGTCATGGAGGCGACAAAGAGCGGCAGGATCGTGCCGAAGGAAGCGAAACCAACCGCCAGACCAAAAAAGCCACCGTCCAGTAAATTGACGGTGACGTTATACCGCAGGTGCCTGCGGGTGAATTGTTCGACTTTGCTGAGAGGGAGCATTGTCTGATTCTACCTGATGCAAATCTATCCGGACAGGAAAAGAGGAAGCCCGGTTATTTCGACCGGGCTTCACATGTTGTTTTCCTATGCTCGGCAAGCGAACGTTATTCTACACCGAGCATGGGTGTCTCATCGGTTTTATGTCCATTGCCGTCCTGTTTAGCAAGCTTTGGTTGGTCTTTGACCTTGCCCAGATATTCAGGCAGTTCCATGCCCGCCATGTTGGAGATCTCCTGGAGAGGCGGAAGGCTCTTGAACAGGTTGGCGATGAAGTTCGATGTGGATGACCCGTCGCCGTTGCCGCCCGAGTCCCAGACCGTGATCTTGTCGATCTTGAGGTTGCTGATGGCTTCCACCTGGCGGGCGACCAGCTCCTCGAGTTTTTCGATCATGAGGAACGTGGATGCCGCCTGGGCATCGCCGCCAACACTTTCGACGAGCTGCCGGTACCCATCTGCTTTGGCTTCAAGCAGCTTGCGGATGCCTTCCGCCTCCGCCTGATATTTGGCGAGGATCCCGTCCGCTTCACCTCTCGCCTGGCGCCGGATGCGCTCGGCTTCTGCCTCCGCGGCAATTTCTACTTTGTTCTTCTCGATCTCCTGGCGGACGACTTCTTCGGCGCGCAGGCGTTCCTGTTCTGCTTTGTAGAGCGCCTGCTGGATGGCAACCTGCGCCTCGTAGCGCGCTACTTCCGCCTGCTTCGAGGCTGCGGCCCGTTTTACTTCCAGCTCGGCGTTGTATTCGGCGATGCTGGCTTTCGAGGTGTTCTCGCCCTTAACAGCACCCGCCTCCTGTTCCTGGACGAAAATACGCTGGTCCGCTTCAGCTGATTTTCTGCCTTTTTCTGAATCTGCTTTCGCTTTGGCTCGCTGGATCTCCAGCTCGGCGTTGTAGCGGGAGATGTTTGCATTCGCTGTGTTCTCGCCCTGCACCGCATCGGCTTCCTGTTCCTGTACGCGCTTGCGCTGGTTGGCGTCGGCTGTCTTGCGCCCGATCTCGGCCTCCGCCATGGCTTCGGCGACCTTGATCTCCTGTTCGCGGATAGCATTCGCTTCGCCGATGGCGCCATACCTGCTCTGCTCTGCAACGTCGATCTTTGCCTGGTTGATCGCTTCCGAGGCAGCCTTTTTACCGATGCTGGAAATATATTCGGACGCATCGGTGATGTCCGTGATGTTGACGTTGATGAGCTGCAGACCGATCTTATTCAGCTCAGGCTCCACATTGCGACGGATAGAGTCGAGGAAGCTTTCCCGGTCTTGGTTGATCTGCTCGATGGTCAGGGATGCGACTGTCAGACGCAGCTGGCCAAAAATGATCTCCTTCGCCATTTCTTCGATTGCATTCTGCGGCAAATGCAGGATGCGCTCGGCGGCATTGCTCATGATCTCCGGCACGGTGCTGACGCCGACCGTGAACGTGCTCGGCACGTTGATGCGGATATTCTGCAGAGACAACGCGTTCTCGAGTGGTATGCTGATCGTGATCGGCGTTAGGCTGATGTAGGCGTAGTCCTGGATCAAAGGCCAGACGAAGGCGCCGCCGCCGTGCATGGTCCTGCTCGAGCGCCCCTTGTCCACGCGCCCGTAGATGACGAGAATCTTATCGGATGGACAGCGTTTATAGCGGCTTGCCATAAAAGCAACCGTAAAAAATACGAGTACCACAAAGGCAATGAGTGCCAGAATTCCAAATCCTGCAGCGTTCATTTCATTCTCCTGGGGTTATTTGATTTTCTCGACGATGAGAGTGTTGCCGCCCGCCACGCCGACAACATGGACGTTTTCACCTGTGGCGATCGTGTTCTTGTTGTTTGAGACTGCATCAAAGATCTTCAATGAGCCCTGCGCAATAATCTGCACCTGCCCCGTGCCGTTCTTTGGGATCGTCAGATAGACGCTTCCCTGTGTACCAACGGTGTTTTGAATATGGATGGTCCCTTCTGTCTGCAGGCGTTTCATCTGGGTGAATATCACGCCTGTGACCGCGACGGTGACTAGGCCGGCGATCATGCCGCCCAGGACCGTTACGAGAACCGGGAGACCGGCCCGGAGCAGGGCAAGACCCACCAGCCCGAACATCATAAAGAACGATGTCAGTCCCTGGACAGATAATAGCTTGAAGCTGATGTCTGCTTCTGGATGTTCTCCGGCAACGTCCAACGCCGAGTCGGCGTCGTGTTCGCCGGCATCTCCCCCAACAAATAACATGATCAAACGGAGGAGGAAAAGCGTCCCACCGATAATTGTAGAGGCCCAATAGATGATCTCGATGAAGGTCAGCCCTGTCATGTCTACGCCTTTCTGCTATGTCTAGGCAATTATACACTTTGATATACGTGTAAATGATAGGGGAGTTGCAATCTCTGGTCGTGGGTATCCCTCCTTCACTCTTGACAAACTCTGATTTGCGAATAAAATAAAAACGAACGTTCGTTCATATCCGGATGGAGATATTATGTCTGCAATCAACAAACCTGTTGTCAAAAAGGGGGATTTGACCAGACTTGCCATCGAAGACGCCGCGATCGAGCTGTTCATGCAGCAGGGCTATCATGCCACATCGATGCGGCAAATTGCTGACAATGCCGGTCTGGCGCTGGGCGGAATCTACAATCACTTCAGAAGCAAAGAGGAGATCTTCGAAGCTATTGTCATAGACAAACACCCGTACAAGAAGCTCTTGCCGGCCATGCTTGCAGCGGATGGCAAAACGCTCGAAGAGTTTTTCAAGAATGCATTCCACCTGTTCGTTTCTGAGCTGGGAAACCGTCCCGAATATTTGAATTTAATGTTTATCGAGCTGGTCGAATTCAAAGGCAAACATGGCGCGCTGCTGTTGCGTGAGATTGCACCCAGGGTGCTGCCGGTCATCGAGCGGGTCATCAAGGGACGGAAAGGCTTGCGCGTCAGAAATCCTGCCCTGTTGATGCGCTCGTTCGTCGGCATGATCCTTTCCTATGTGATCAGTGACATGATGATCTCAAACTCAGTCATCAGTAAGTTGATGCCCAAGAATATCGAAGACGCTTATTTCGATATCTTCCTGCATGGGATTCTGAAGGAGTCGCCATGAATTCTCGTCTGATTTCCATTATCCGCAAGGAATTCATCCAGATCTTTCGCGACCCGCGCACGCTGGCGTTGATGGTTGTTATGCCCATTATCCAGTTATTTTTGCTGGGATATGCGGCAACCACCGATGTGCGCAATGTCCCGATTGCCATCTGGGACCAGAGCCGCTCTCCTGAATCGCGCGCCCTGCTGGACGCTTTTCGCGCCGCAGATTACTTCAACATCGCTTACTCCGTTCACTCCGAGGTGGAAATCCAGACCCTCATCGAGGGCGGCGATGTGCGCGGCGCGCTGGTCATTCCACCCGATTACTCTCGCGCGTTATCAGAAGGAAATGCGCAGGTCTCGATGATCCTGGATGGCTCGGATGCGACCGTCGGCGCGACCGCGTTATCTACTGCCCGGCTGATCGGACAGGCACATTCGATCAAGGTCCTCAACGAACAAGCCGCTCGTCAGGGCCGGGCTACTGCCGTTCAGCCGCCGCTCGAAGTCCGCACACAGGTCTGGTACAACCCGGATTTGCGTTCGGCCTATTTCATGATCCCCGGCGTGATCGGCATGGTCTTATACTTTATTACCGCCTTACTGACCGCCAGCGCTATCGTTCGCGAACGCGAGCGCGGCACGATCGAACAGTTGATCGTAACGCCCGTCCGTTCCTGGGAGCTGGTCGTGGGCAAAATCGCCCCATACGTCATCCTGGGTTTCTTCAATATCGTCGAGGTCCTTCTGATCGGGCATTACTGGTTCAAAGTCCCGGTCCGAAGTGACCTCGGTCTCATTTTTGCAGCTTCGGGCTTGCTATTGCTTTCCAGCCTGGGTATTGGCCTGTTTGCCTCCACCGTGGCAAATACCCAGCAGGAGGCGTTTCTCACGGTCATGTTCACCCTGCTGCCAGGCATCTTCCTTTCGGGTTTCCTCTTCCCGCTCGAAGCCATGCCGAGAGTGCTGCAATTCCTCTCCTATGCCATCCCGCTCCGTTATTACCTGGTCATCATCCGTTCGCTTCTGCTCAAGGGGGTTGGCTTTGCCGCGCTTCAGACTGAAATTATCTCGCTGGCAGCGTTCGGTCTTGTCATCATGACAGCCGCATCCCTCAGGTTTCGAAAACGTTTGGATTAAGGAGTTCAATATGGAACGCAATTTTCCTCCTCTTCCCGTCCGGATTGTCCTTATGCTCGTCGTTCTGGGAGCCATTGCCTACTTTGCTCTCCGTTCCCTGGATCCTGCCGAGACCGGACAGCTCAGCGCCTCCGGCACCATTGAAGCGGTGACGGTGAACATCTCGCCCGAACTGGCTGGCAAAGTTAAGGAAGTCCTCATTGAGGAAGGACAAAGGATCCCGGCGGGCTCACCGCTCCTGTCCCTGGACGACAGCCTGCTGAGCGCACAGCGGGCTATTGCCGCCGCGCAGCTGGAGTCTGCAAATGCCACCCTGGCTGTCGCTCGCGCCGCCTCCGAGTCGACGCAGCAGCAATACAATGTCACGTACTCCTCTGCTCTCGCCGCACAACAAGCGACGCGCCTGACCATCTGGAACGATGCCCGGCCGCCGGAGTTCAACCTGCCGGTATGGTACTACTCCAGACAGGAGCGCATCACCGCTGCACGGGCCCAGGTGGATACCGCGCGGTCGGCGCTTCAGGATGCCCAGGAGAGACTACAGGATATTCAACAAGGGGCAGGCAGCGCACAGTTCCTCGAGATCGAGGCGACACTGGCGCAAGCCCGGATTGCCTTCCAGAACGCACAGGACGTGTTCGACGCGACGAACGCGGCGTCTGACAGCCAGGATCTGCGAGACGCTGCCCAAATCATCCTCGACGAAGCAACGATCGATCTGGAAAATGCACAGGAAGACTATGATGGCGCGCTGACAACCGACGGCGCGCAGGATTTGCTCGAAGCGCGTACTGACGTGGTCATCGCACAGGAAATCTATGACTCGGCTCTCGACCAACTACGTGCCCTGGAAACAGGCGCCGAGGCGCAGCAGGTTACTGCGGCAAGCAAGGCGGTGGACCAGGCGAATGCTGTCCTGGAGCAGGCCGAGGCTGGGGTGAATACCGCTCAGGCCAACCTCGATCTCGTGGATACGCAAATATCGAAACTGATCATCTATGCACCGATGGATGGAGTCATCCTGACCCGCAACGTTGAACCGGGTGAGTTTCTCCAGCCCGGCGCGGTGGCGTTGACGATGGCGAACCTCAGCGAGCTCACGATCACGGTCTATGTCCCCGAGGACCAGTACGGCCGCATCTCGCTTGGGCAGCGGGCGACTGTTACGGTGGACTCCTTCCCGGATGAACATTTCGATGCGGAGGTTGTTCATATTGCAGACCAGGCAGAGTTCACTCCGCGCAACGTGCAAACGGTAGAGGGTCGCAGTGCAACGGTCTATGCCATCAGGCTAAAGGTAACTGACCAAGATGCCAAGTTGAAGATCGGCATGCCAGCGGATGTAGTTTTTGATTAATGAGTGATCTACGGGTTGAGTAGTCCCATTGGGTTGGCGGCTGCCTAATGAAAGCGATGTAGACCTATCGAGACCCGGTGATCGTACGAACATACCTGTAAGCATAGCCTATGAACGATTATCTAATTCAAGCTGTGAGCATCAGTAAAACATTCGGCGATACACGTGCGGTAGACGACGTATCGCTTCAGATCTCGGCCGGCGAAATCTATGGACTCGTCGGCGCGGATGGGGCGGGGAAAACCACAACCATGCGCCTGCTGGTCGGCGCGCTCAAAGCAGATGCCGGGGAAATTAAGATCGGCGGGTATGACATCGGCAAACAAACGGAACCGGCGCGGGCGCAATTTGGCTATCTTTCCCAGCGTTTCTCGATGTATGAAGACTTGACTGTCCTTGAAAACATTCGCTTCTTTGCCGAAGTGCGCGGGCTGAGCGCGAGCGAGTGGTTGCCGCGCTGCCTGGAGATTCTCGAGTTCGTCGGGTTGGATCGGTTCACAGATCGCCGGGCGGGACAGCTCTCCGGTGGCATGAAACAAAAGCTGGGTCTGGCATCTGCCCTCGTCACGCGCCCGCGCGTCTTACTGCTCGACGAGCCCACAACCGGTGTGGACCCCGTCACGCGCCAGGATTTCTGGCAGCTGGTCATCCGCTTAACAAGACAGGATGACGGTGTGGCAGTCTTGCTATCCACTCCCTATATGGACGAAGCCTCGCGCTGTCACCGGGTAGGCTTCATGAAAGCCGGGCGCATCATCGCTGAAGATACGCCTTCTAATCTGCGGGCGCGGCTGAATGGACGTGTACTCGAGCTGCGCGGTTCTCCGGTCGGGTTGCTTCGGCGCGTGGCACACGGAGACCCGGATGTCGAAGACGTGCAGGCGTTTGGCGACCGATTGCACCTACGCGTCGGCGAGCATAGGGCTCAGGATGTGCTCGGCAGACTCAGGGCGGAGATCCGCAGCCAGGGAGGACAGGTTGATGAGCTGCGTTCCGTGCCGCCGGTACTGGAGGACGTGTTTATCGCCCTGTCTGATTCGGAATTCAACGTCTCCTGACGTTGTGTTTTGGGAGATCACGAATGAATGAAGCAGTCATCAAGGTCGAAAATCTCACCCGCCGCTTCGGCGATTTCGTCGCGGTGGACCATATCAACTTCGAGGTGAACGAAGGGGAAGTCGTTGGCTATCTCGGTCCGAACGGTTCGGGCAAGACCACAACCATACGGATGTTACTGGGTTTGCTCGAGCCCAGCGAGGGTCAGGCAAGTGTGCTGGGATTCGACGCGTTCAGGCAGAGCGAACAGGTCCGCTCTCGCGCGGGGTATATGTCACAAAAGTTTGCGATTTATGATGACCTGACTGTTCTGGAAAACCTGGCGTTTTATGGCGGCGTGTACGGGATCAGAGAAAAAGCACGTATCCGGCATACCCTTGATCTGGTCGGGCTGACGGGACACGAGTCCAGGCTGACGGGCTCCCTGTCTGCCGGCTGGCGACAGCGGCTCGCGCTGGGCATCGCGCTGGTCCACGAGCCAAAGCTGCTGTTCCTGGACGAGCCCACTTCCGGCGTGGACCCGACCGCGCGCCGCGCTTTCTGGGATCTGATCTACCAGCTTGCGGAAGGCGGTGTCACGGTGCTTGTCACAACTCACTATATGGACGAGGCTGAATACTGTGAGCGCGTCGGCATCATGCGGGCAGGGAAGCTGCTGGCGCTGGATACTCCCTCCAACTTAAAGCGTGACATCATTCCCGGCCAGGTGTGGGAGGTATATGCAGAACCGCTGCAGGATGGTCTGGTTGCCTTGCCTGAAATCGAGGGCGTGCTTCGAGTGGGGTTAGCAGGGGATCATTTGAGGCTGATCGTGGAAAGTGGAAAGAGGACAGAGCGGTTGCTGGCGGTGCTGGAAGAGAAGGGTGTCGACGTCAAAGACATTATCATCGGCGAGCCGACACTGGAGGATGTATTTATTTCTCTGGCGCGCTGATTCCTTTATGCCTCTGTCTGTACGAAAAGACCAGGCACTTCCGCCTGGTCTTTTCGTTTGAAGCGTACGTTCGAAACCCTGACCTACTGCGCCACAGTCGTCTGCTCAGGCACTACGATCGCCATGATCAGGTAGACCAGCGCGATGCCGCCGAAGCCTGTGAAAAACGCCAGCAGGGTCAGCAAGCGGATAATGGTCGGGTCGATCCCGAGATACTCACCCAGCCCTGCACAGACGCCTGCGATCATCCGGTTGGATGTACTGCGGGTCAGCTGCTTGTAATTGGTGTTCATGATATTGCACTCCTTTCCATGATTTCTACAGAGACATACGCAAGGGAGCGCGGGAGGTTGCAGACCAATACAGCTGATCGAGTAGACGGCGCTCGTCCGTCGTATCGAGATTAGCATGTCAGGATGAATATTTTTGCCTGGGGGTGGTTTCGACACTTGCACCTGCGTGCCAGTGCAGGTGTACGCCCCTCTACAAGCCCTCGGGGCTACTCAACTACCGGGCTGTGCTTACTTATACTTCCTGCTCTCGAGATAATTCGCACCCGCTGCCCAGAGAAGCGCCAGACCGATCATGAGATAGATGATTGCCTGCAAGCCCAGCCACCGGAGCTGGGAGAACCCAAACACGGCAAACAACGTGCCGGTGATGCCATAGAAAATGGTATTGCGCAGATAGTCGGAGCCGACGCGTCTCGACTGGAGGATATTCCTCTGCATCAACGCCTCCATCGCCCTGACCTGCTCTTCATGGAGTCCCCGACACGCTAAAGAGTCGCCTGCCTCTGCCGCGCAATCCCGGCAGAGTCCGCGCTGGCAATATTTGCAGAGTCCTACGGCCGGCTTGTCTGAATGGTAATAACAGAGCAAGGCTATTCTCCTATCAGCTGCACAACGAGTTTTCGTTGGCGAGGGCGGTTGTCGAAGTCCACGTAGATCACCTGCTGCCAGGTGCCCAGAGTCAATTGGCCATCCACGAAGGGGATCGTTAGGGAAGGACCCAGTAATGCTGCCCGCACATGGCTGTGTCCGTTGCCGTCGTGCCAGCGCTTGTTGTGGGCGTATTCGCGGTTCAAGGGAACGATCTCATCGAAGAGTCGACGCAGATCGCTCACCGCACCGCTCTCGTATTCGATGGTGGTGAGCGCGCTGGTGGAAGATGGACAGAAAACAGTTGCGGTACCGGCTGTCAATCCGCTTTTGGAAATGGCGCTTGCGATCTGGTCCGTGATATCGTGGATGTCCGCATTGCCCTGGGTTTGGAGGGAGATGGAGGTAGTTTTTACGGTCATGAATATTCAACGCCGACGGGCGTTGTCTCCAATCTATATTTTCTTTATTGGATGCCTGAGCAACGTTTTGAGCTTAGCAGGGTCTGCCTTGCGCGGGTCGCCGAGGTAGATCTCGTGATGTTTACCTCCCGGACCCACGCCGTCACTGTAGCCGTTCTCCTGTGCAAAGGCTCTCATCTGTTCGACGGTCTCGGGCTCCGTGGCGTAAGGACCAATGTGCATCACTTGAACACATAAACCCTCTTCGAAATCTGAGAGGCGCAGTCTGGACAGGGAATGGCTGTCGCCGCGCTTCTTGCGGAGCTGTTCGATTCCCTCAGCAAAGACATCGTGCGTGATCACCTCCGGCTGCAGGATCATCAGGGTGTAGAACCAGTTATCCTTGATCGTGATATCGAATACGCCATCTTCCACCCACCATAATCCCTCCAGCGGCATAACGGGATACTCCACCGGGTCCGACTTGCGTTTTTTGAGCATGAATTTCAGTGTGTACGAAATTCCGTACAGCGCCTCGGTCGCTTCCTGGAAGGAGGGAGATGTGCCCGGCTCGTAACCTTTTTCAATGACGCCGTCGATCATGGCGAATTGCAGTCGGGGGACCTGTACAATTTCGACCTTTTTGGCTGAGGGGGCATATAGATATTTCAAATCCTTTTTGAGGTCAAGAGTTTTCACGAGGTTCTCCTTTATGAATGACATGGTTGCCATATTTCTCTTTCAGCTCATCGATTGCATCCTGGAGCCTGCGCTCTTTCTCTGAGTCCACATCCCACAGCCCCAGCTGGCGGACCGGCTGCCCCAGCCCGGTGACCCCCACGCCGATCAGACGGACTGCTTGATACGGCTTGCGGACGGTCTTCATCAAGTCCAGCGCCGTGCTTTCGATCTCTTCTTCCTGGTCTGTGGGGCTGTGGAGAGTGGTCTGTCGCGTCAATGTGGTGAAGTCGGGCCAGCGGATTTTGAGCTTGATGGTTTTGCCCGCCAGATTGCTTTCTCTCAATTGCCTGGCGACCTCGACCGACATCTCATGCAGGGTCTTTTGTAAAACCAGGTCATCACGAACATCTCTGGAGAATGTGATTTCCTGGCTGATGGATTTGGTTTCATGCTCAGTTGTGATGGGTCGGTCATCGATTCCCCTGGAGTGTTTCGCCAGGTCGCGCCCATTCTCGCCGAACATGCGGATCAGCTCGCTTTCGGGCCATCTGGCGATATCGCCAACCGTGTAGATTCCCAGCTCTGTCAATCGTGCGGAGGTCTTTGGTCCCACGCCCCAGAGCATGTCTGCGGGCAGTGGAGAGAGAAAGGCTGCCTCCTCTCCAGATGGGACCACAGTGATCGCGTTCGGCGGCCTGGACTCGCCCTGGGCTTTGAGTTCTCGCAGCGCGAGACTTTTCCCAACCTCGGTCGCAATCTTTGCCACAAGCTTGTTCGAGGCAATCCCAATGGAGCAGGGGAGCTCCAGCTCATCGCGAATGCGCGCCTGCAGGTTCTGGGCGATCGTCGCGGCGGAGGCTGACAGCTCGCTGATATCCAGGAAGGCTTCGTCAATGGAGATCTGCTCCACCAGAGGCGTGAGCTCGTGTAAGCGCTGCATGACCTGCCTGGAGACTTCGCGGTAGAGCTGATGGCGGGAGGGGACAATGATCAAGCCCGGACTGAGTCGGATGGCTTTCCCCATTGGCATCGCGGAGCGAACGCCCATCCGCCGCGCCGCATACGAGCAGGAAGCGACGACGCCGCGCTCCTCCGGCCTGCCGCCAACGGCAAACGGCTTGCCGCGCAAGGCGGAGTTTTGGGTCTCCTCGACGGCACAGAAGAAGGCATCCAGGTCGATGTGCAAAATGGTACGAGACATCTCCTCGATTATAAGGAGAAAAGAGTCATTAATGAGATATTGAACAATCCTTAAAGAAAAGTTATACTAGAGGCGTATAGTCATTAGGAATGACAGGTGACCCAATTGCCAGTTGACCACGGTCCCGCGTGCTTTTCGCGAGATGAAACGGGAACTTCCGCAATTATGTGAACGTATTAACAAATTGAATGATTGGAGGAGGATCCTATGAAAGCAAGATTGCAAGCCGTATCAACGCTGCTATTGATTGCGTTGGTATTCTCGTTCGTGCCTGCGGCGGCGCTGCCTGCGAACGCCTCCGCGGCGCAGACCTGTACTGATCGGGCGCAGTTCATTGCTGACGTAACCGTTCCCGACGGCACCAGGTTCAATCCCGGCGCAACGTTCACTAAGACGTGGCGACTGCGCAACATTGGCACCTGCACATGGTCAACCGCCTATAGCATGGTGTTCCATTCGGGCAATCAGATGGGAGGACCAGCCTCGGTGCCGATGCCCTCCAGCGTGGCGCCCGGTCAGAATGTGGATGTGTCGGTCAATCTGACCGCTCCCAACGCCGCAGGTCATTACATCGGCTACTGGCGTTTCCGGAATGCTGGAGGAACCGACTTTGGTATTGGCCTGGCTGCCAATAAATCCTGGTGGGTGGAGATCAACGTGACGGGCTCCACGCAGACCGGTGTGGCGTATGACTTCACCGCCAACGCAGGCTCAGCGACCTGGTCGAGCGGCGCTGGTGGGCTTTCCTTCCCTGGTACCAATGGGGACACAAAAGGATTTGCCGTGCGAGTCGAGAATCCCGCCTTCGAAAGCGGTGTCTCAGCCACCCAGCCCGGCTTGCTCTTCTCTCCTCACCAGATCACCAACGGGTTCATCCAGGCGGTCTATCCTGACTTCGCCGTGCAGAGCGGAGATCGCTTTCAGACGACCGTGGGCTGCGAGTTAAATGCAACTTCCTGTTATGTGGCTTACCGCCTCGATTATCAGGTGGGTAGCGCGATCCGGACATTCTGGTCCTTCCGGGAGCGATATGAGGGCTGGACGTATAACGCCAACCTCGATTTGAGCCCGCTTGCAGGACAAACGGTCAAGTTCATTCTTTATATGTCTGCCCATGGTTCACCGGTGGGCGATCGGGCGTTCTGGGGCAACCCGGTGATCGTACGCCGCGGCGCGACTCCCACCACTCCGACGACCCCGCCCCCAACCATAACCGGCACGCCTCCTACTGCCACACCCACGAGGACGCCTGGAGCGGGGACGGCGACCGTTCCGCCTTCTGCCTGTGATCGTGCACAATTTGTCGCCGATGTCACCGTCCCGGATGGGACTGTGATGGCTCCCGGCGCGACATTCACGAAGACCTGGCGTCTGAAGAATGTTGGCAGCTGTGCCTGGAGCACATCCTATCAATTGGTGTTCTTCAGCGGTGAGCAAATGGGCGCGCCCGCCTCCGCAGCATTCCCCCGAAATGTGACGGTCGGCCAGACGGTGGATATCTCCGTCAACATGACTGCGCCTTCTACGCCCGGCTCCTACCGCGGCTACTGGATGTTCAAGAATGCCAGTGGACAGCTCTTCGGATTTGGTCCTCAAGGCAACAGACCCTGGTGGGTGGACATCCGCGTCTCAGGCGCAACGGTCACGCCTGGCGGCCCCACTGTCACACCTAGCGGACCGACCGTTACACCGTCACCCGGTATGGCATATGACTTTGCGACCAACGCTTGCTCCGGTACATGGTTCAGCGGCGCGGGACAATTGGCCTGTCCGGGTACTGAAGGTGATGCCAAGGGTTTCGTGCTGCGATTGACCAACCCGAGGCTGGAGACCGGCGCGACCGATAACCGGCCCGGTATCCTGACCTTTCCGCAGAATGTCCAGAACGGCTACATCCAGGGATTCTTCCCTTCGTTCCGCGTGCAGAACGGCGATCGCTTCCGCTCGATCATCAATTGCGAGGGCGGGGCGACCAGCTGTTACGTCGCTTTCAGCCTCGATTATCAGACTGGAAATGAGCCCATCCGCACATTCTGGGGACCGTTCCTGGAGCGCTATGAAGGCCGGTTCTTCACCATCGATGCGGATTTAAGCTCGTTAGCCGGGCGGGATGTCAAGTTCATCCTGACGGTGCGCACGGCGGGCGTTGCGACGGGTGACCGGGCCCTGTGGGTGGGTCCTCATATCTACCGCCCGGGTGCGACCACCCCGCCAACTCCCATCTCCGGCACGATCTCACCGACGCCGACCAACGCCACGGCAGCGCCAACTGCAACGCCCACACCCACCGGAACCACCGGCGCGCCTTCGGCGACCCCCACAAACACGACTGTCCCGTCGTCTTCCACTCCCTCGCCTTCACCGACGCCCACAGAAACCCAGCAAGGGAATAGTTCTGGTCAGTACCAAAACGCAACCTATAATTTTAAGTTTAGCCTGCCCGCAGGTGCAACGATTGTCAGCCAGTCTGACACCGTTGGGCGTGTAAGTCTGCCCGTAGACACAGCAGGCACAAATCTCCTTTCGAAATATATCCAGATCCATGTGGTCGAAGGCGCCAATCCGTGTGTTAGCCCTGCGGTGGATGGCATACCTTCTTCCAGCGAAAACGTCACTCTCAACAACATTCCATTCGTGAAGACCACCGGTCAGGGAGCCGCAGCAGGCAACCGCTACGATTGGACAGTCTATGCTACGACCTACAACAACGCCTGCATTACTCTGACGTTCGTGCTGCATTCTGCCAATCCCGGGAACTATGCTACGCCTCCGCCGGTGTTCGATATGGCGAAAGAATCGGCAGTCATCGGCGCGACCATGGCTACCTTCAGCCGCATGAGCTAGCCTCAAGATTGCCCGGTTCGTAATGAAGGCCTGGTCCGAATGGGCCAGGCTTTTTCTCTATTTCGCGTGGTTCTACTTCTATGTCTTCCAAGCGATCGACCCTCCTCCTTGCCGACGATGATCCCACCATCGCGGATAGCCTCGCGCCGTTTCTTGAGCGAGCGGGCTTTCACGTGCTGGTCGTCTCCGATGGCGTGAGCGCGTTGGAAAAGGCGCAGGCTCATCACCCAGAGCTGATCATCCTCGATGTTCTCATGCCGCGCATGGATGGGCGCGAGACCCTGCGCCGCCTGCGCAAAGCCAAGATCTGGACTCCGACCATTCTCTTGACGCAGGTCGGAGAGGCTTCTGAACGCGCCCTGGCGCTGGAAGAAGGCGCGGATGATTATCTCAACAAACCTTTCGACCCGCATGAATTGCTGGCGCGCATCCGGGCTGTGTTACGGCGCGCACGACCGGGAGAGCGTTCTCTTTCGGCTGCCTGGCTGCTTACCGCCAATGACCTTGCGCTTG
>DATHTH010000175.1:0-15128 GCA_035463495.1 Anaerolineales bacterium
CAGCTTCTGGCGGTTTTCCTGAATAACTCTGGCGGCGCCTGGGACAATGCCAAGAAACTGATCGAGGACGAGCCCAGGAGCATAGAGATGAATACCGGCAAAGGCTCCGAGCGCCACAAAGCGGGCGTTGTGGGCGACACGGTGGGCGACCCCTTCAAGGATACCGCCGGCCCTGCTCTCAACCCGATGATCAAAGTTGTGAACCTGGTCTCGGTGATTGTGGCGCCAATCGTGGTCCAATACTCCGGCGCGACCGGCTCTGCCCTGATGGCCGTGTGGGCTGTGGCGCTCGCCCTACTGGGTGTGCTGGTCTGGGCGGTCATACGTTCCAAGGCCCCCGCCCCGTCTATGACAGTGGAGACCGTGGCAGCCCCTGCACCGGTAGCGGCGGTCAGTCCGGCACCCTCACCCCGCGTCGTTGGCAAGAATAAAAGGAAGAAGTAGGCTCTAGATCACGAACAGCCCGCCACCGGCGGGCTGTTCTTTTTAAGATCGCCTGTGCTAGAACGGGGGGGGGCGGATTTGTTGATACAATAGGCTTTCGGAGGGAAGTGCTTTCCAGTCTTTCCCGGCAGGGAATACAGATTCGTCTTTATAAGCGGAAGACGGTGTCTTTCGCTTATCATCATACTATCTGAACAGGAGGAGTATCATGCAAGATGTGGTTTTAGCCACAGCCCGGCCCCCATTGCCATTGCTCTGGTGGCTCGGTCCCATAGCGGCGTTGATCGCCCTCGGCTTTGCCTTTTACCTGTATCGCCAGCTGATGCAGCTCAGTGAAGGCAACGAGAGAATGGTAGAGATTGCCCAGGCGGTGCGTGAAGGCGCGATGGCATATTTGAAGAGCCAGTATCGCGTGGTGGGAATTGTCTTCGCGGTTCTATTTGTTCTCTTTTTAGTTCTTTCCTGGTTGCGGCTGCAAAATCCGATCGTGCCGTATGCCTTTCTGACCGGAGGGTTGTTCTCGGGCTTGTGCGGTTTTATTGGGATGAAGACGGCGACGAACGCATCGGCGCGTACCACGTACGCTGCGACGAAAAGTTTGAACAGCGCCTTGCAGGTCGCGTTGCGCGCCGGCGCGGTGATGGGCCTGGTCGTGGTCGGTTTTGCTCTTCTGGACATCACAGCCTGGTTTCTGCTGCTTTACAACGTTTTTCCGGTCCTGTTCCCGAACAACTTTTTTAGTCTTGCCGAGAATCCGCTGCCTCCCATTACGGCGGTCATGCTGAGTTTCGGCATGGGCGCCTCGACTCAGGCACTCTTTGCGCGCGTGGGCGGCGGCATTTATACCAAGGCAGCAGACGTGGGGGCGGACCTCGTCGGCAAGGTGGAAGCAGGCATCCCTGAGGATGATCCCAGAAACCCTGCCACTATCGCGGACAACGTCGGCGATAACGTGGGGGACGTAGCAGGCATGGGCGCGGACCTGTACGAATCCTATGCCGGCTCGATCTTGGCGACCAGCGCCCTGGGGGTCGCGGCTGTCGGTCTGGAGGGTGCCGATATCCCGCTGAGCATGCTCTACATCTCTGCTCCGATCGCACTATCGGCCCTCGGAATCTTGCTATCGATCCTGGCGCTGTTCGTGGTGCGCTCGAAAGAGGACGCAACCCAGGGCGAGCTGATCGGCGCGTTGAGCCGTGGTTTGTACGTCAGCTCGGCCGGGATTGCGGTGCTGGCTTTTCCCCTGTTCTATATCATGGGATTCTCGAACTGGCTCGCTCTTTGGATCGTGGTCCTGACGGGTCTGGTCGTCGGCATCGCAGTCGGCAAATTGACGGAGTACTATACCTCGCATGCATTTCTCCCCACCCGTCACGTCGCCAGCCAGGCGTTCACCAGCACTGCAACGGCCATGATCGCAGGGCTGGCTCTGGGGAAGCGCTCCAGCGCCCTGCCTGTGGTTGCGATTCTCTGTGGCATTGTAGTCAGTTTTTACGTGGCTGGCGGCGCGGACAACATTTTGCTCGGCCTCTACGGGGTCGGCCTGGCAGCTGTAAGCATGCTCTCCACCCTGGGCTTTACCCTCGCCACCGACGCCTACGGTCCCATCGCCGACAACGCCGGCGGCAACGCGGAAATGGCTGGACTCCCGCCTGAGGTCCGCCATCGCACCGACCAGCTGGATGCGGTGGGCAATACGACTGCCGCGATCGGCAAAGGATTCGCAATTGGCTCTGCGGCACTGACCGCCATGGCGTTGCTTGCCGCCTATCTCGAAGAGATCCGCCTTGTGCTGGGTGAATTGCGAGGCCTGCCGGGCCTGGAGGTCGACGGGACCCTGGTCCCTATTGCCGAGCTGACCGTCCAGAATTTCGTGACCTACTACAACGTGAACCTGCTGAACCCGGCTGTGCTTGTGGGTGTCTTCAGCGGCGTTGCCACTGCTTTCTTCTTTTCCGCCCTGACCATGAGTGCGGTAGGGCGCGCGGCTGGCGGGATGGTAGAGGAAGTCCGCCGCCAGTTCCGCGAGATCCCTGGCATTCTCACGGGGGAAGCCAAGCCGGACTATGCCCGCTGTGTGGAGATCAGCACAAAAGCCGCCCAGCGTGAGATGATCGGTCCGTCGCTGCTTGCCATCATCGTCCCGGTGGTGATCGGGCTGGTGTTCGGGGTGGCGGGCGTGCTTGGCTTGCTGGTTGGCGGCCTTGGCGCAGGACTCTCGCTGGCGATCATGATGTCCAACGCCGGAGGCGCCTGGGATAACGCCAAGAAGTACATCGAAAGCGGCGAGCACGGCGGCAAGGGTTCGGATGCCCATAAGGCAGCGGTCGTGGGAGACACCGTCGGTGACCCCTATAAAGATACCTCTGGCCCCTCGCTCAACATCTTGATCAAGCTCATGTCAATGGTTTCTGTGGTCTTTGCGGGTTTGATTGTGGCGTTCGGCAACGGCCAGGGCTTGTTACTTATGCTAGTAGGGAGGTAGGGAACAGCGGATACACGCGGAGTAACGAAGTCTATTGACATCCTCCCAGGCTTATCGGGAACACTCTTATTTCTGCATGTCCAAACGCGGTTTTGACTTTGTGTTCTGTCCTTCGGCGCTGATACCCGCTGTCCCCTTGATGGCTATATCGATGTTGCTCGTTTATCTTGAAGGCAGTTAGCCGGTGCTATTGTGTCGCGCCAGGTATCAGCGGCTGGTGAGCAGATCACAAGTCGAAGCGGACAGCCGGTCTATTTGCATATCGAAGATCATCTGTATTTGATTCACCATGACTCCATCTGTATACGTAACCGAAACGGCTCGACTCTGCCAGCTTGAGTAACTTATATCGGATGCTGGCTGGACGTCGTGCGTCGTTCTCGGAACCACAGCATTGTCTGTCGTAGGCCATCCCGAACGGTTACATGGGGGATCCACTTCAGTTTTCGCCGGATTTTTTCGACATTCAGTACGCGGCGTCGAATGTTATCGATATCCCTTCGGTCGATATAAACCGGTGCGGAGTCGCTGTGGTAGAGATTGAGGATTTCCTTCGCAAGCGTATTGATGTCTGTTTCTATCCCCGTGCCCACGTTGAAAACCTCGCCTTCTGCCCTGGGGGAGATAGCAGCCAGGATAGTGGCTTCTACAGCATCTTCGACGAATGTAAAATCGCGAGTCTGTTGGCCATCGCCGTGAATTTCGATGGCTTGTTTCTGGAATGCCTTTTCCATGAATTTCGCTACCACGCCACAGTACGGATTAAGCGAATCCTGTCCTATTCCATATACGTTTGAATAGCGCACTATACTTATGGGGATCCCGTAACTTTCATAAAATGCCTGGCAGTAGCCTTCCCCACCATACTTGCTGACTGAATAAGGCGTCAGCAGGTTAATTCGATCGTCCTCGTTAATAGGCAAATAGACTGGATTTCCATACACGGAGGCGGAGGAGGAGTAGACGACGCGTTCGGGCAGAAACTCACGCGCGGCTAACAAGACGTTGAGCGTCCCGCCAATATTAGTTTGGAAATCTTCCAAAGGGTTCTTGGTGGAAGCGATAATATTTCGCGCCGCAAGGTGAAAGACGAAACTAACTTGTTTCACCAGGCTTGTGACCAACTCTTTATCCGTCACGCTGCCTCGTACTAATTCGTATTTTCCTTCCAAACTGAAAAGGTTCGATAAGCTTCCCGTAAAGAAGTCATCCAGAATAGTTACCTTTGCGCCTTCTGCTACTAGCTTGCGTACTAGGTTGGAACCTACAAATCCTGCACCCCCGGTAACCAGGACACTTTTTCCGGCAAACCTCTGACTTGTCGCATTTCCTTCATTGCTATGATTCATAATGTTGACCTCATTACTAAGATATATTTCAGTATACGAGACCTTGACGGTCTTCCTTACTTGCGAAGCCCTAATGCCATGTAGACAATGGGCCTCAGAATGCGCCACCAATCGCGAAAGGGTTTCATTTTTGTGGTGCCTTGGTTGTGGTAAATGACTTTCATGGGGGCCTCGGTAATCTTGCATCCCTTTTTTACAGCCTGATATAACAGATATGGCTCGAGTTCATATGTGTTCAGCCAATCCTGCCATATATCGATCTTCTTTTCTTTAAATATTCTGGTCCGAAAAGCTCTGCCCCCATTCGTGGCATCGGTGCATTGAAAGCCAGTTAAGATCCGAAAAATGACTGCATATAACTTTGTGAACGACCTTCTAAACCAGCCTATATTTGGTGCGTTTGTCCCTCCCAAGTATCTGGAACCCTGCACAAAGTCATATCCTTGAGCAATCATTTCGAATAATCCATAAAGGTCATTCGGATCATGCTGATCATCACCAGAAAGGATAGCAACTACATCATAGTTGGCCTTCAAGGCATAATCGATGCCAGTCCGTATGCCTGCTCCAACCCCCATATTTTGCTCGTGCTGTATCACCGTAGCGGAAGCATTTTTAGCCTCCACATATGTTCGGTCAGTCGAACAATCATCGACGACGAGGATTTCACGAGCCATATCCGGTGGAATTTGGGCAATGACTTTCTTGATCTTGCCTTCTTCATTGAATGCTGGAATAATAATCAAAGATTTCGACTTGAGAGGATTGGTGCGAAGATTTGGATGACTCATGAATGCTCCTCGAATTTTACTCTCACCGACGTCAACCATACGCTTGGCTTGATGACTGTCTTTTCTGATAGGGGGGTGCCATGCCTGGCCGTATTGCGACCTTTATACTTACAACCTTATGGTGGATAGTGTGAGGAATGATGTATGGCCAAGGCAAAAATTATACCCGTGTCACATCGAATTTCCACTGAGTTTGCATAACTAACAGGTTGCCTTTTATTTCCCGCTCCGTTATAGAGCTCCTCTGCTGCTTGAGTAACCTGTTCGATGCCTCAGCAGGGAAAGGAACTGTATGAGACCAGTTCACCCAGTCATATTCCTGCCTTGGGAATCAAACTGTGGCAATTGTCTTCAGTAGGTTCAATCATTCTAAGAATTATGATGTGCTCGAAAAGCCATTCCTACAAAGTATTGCCCTCTTGTTTTGTAGTAAACTACTTTCTGAAGAAATCTGTTGTCCTGTAAAGATTTAGTAGTGATAACG
The DNA here is from genome assembly GCA_035463495.1 of Anaerolineales bacterium. GTDB lineage: Bacteria > Chloroflexota > Anaerolineae > Anaerolineales > Villigracilaceae > Defluviilinea. Next base: position 5,554 of record DATHTH010000175.1, read on the forward strand.
ATGTTACAGTCCATTAAAATACTGAAATCTAGACGAGATCTTCTGTTCATTAGTTTGTTGTGGATTTTGTTATGGACTGTCCCCTGGGGGAATTTGCCGACTGTCCAAGATGACCTCTATCTGGCGTTTCTGACCGACATGGCCCGATTGGGCCTTGCTCTCGGGGTATTTATTGTTCCCGGTGCATTGCTATATTTTCTTTTAGAAGATGATGTGCTCTTGCCCTTGTCGGGAATCCTTCCCGTCGGATTTTCGCTTTCGACCATGTTTATTGGTGTTATCGGATTGGCGGGACGAATTATGGGATTTTCATTTGAAACCGTGAAAACCCTTTTTGTTCTGACCGGCCTGATCGAGCTAGTTCTGTTGATGTTATTGAAGCCAAATTTGATGAAGCAAAGGGAATATTTCCGGGGTGCTTTTCAAGACATTCTTCGAAATGCTCCATTATTGCTAGCATTAGTTCTGGCGACCTTACTGACTTTGCATGACGACTTGTTCTTTATCGATGACACCACTTACCTTGCTTATCTGACGAATTGGCAACATTCTACCCACTTAAATTTCAATAATATCGTGCATAAAGTGAATGTCATTGAGCTTGAGAGATTCTGGTTATCCATGTATCCCATGGGGCAGGCGTTAATCTCCAACTTGAGTGGGGTACCTGGTCTCTTGTTGTTGGGCAATTACCTTGAATTATTTCTCGTTCCACTGGCAGTAATCACATCATTCTGGTTGGCCTGTACTTTAGGGCTCTCGCGCAAAGTCGCTGGTCTCGCGGCACTACTTCAGATTTCGCTTTATGCCTGGATGACTGGAGAACATTGGCCGGTAGGTATGTGGTTTTACCAATCTATGGGGGAAGATAAAGTCTCCGCTGTCTTCCTGCTTGCTCCGGTATTATTTGTTTTTGTGTTGAAGTTCATTCAACGTCCCTCCAAAAAGAATCTCATACTAGTTTTCCTGAGTGGGATCAGCCTGACAGTCACTCACCCGGTAATCTTACTCTTATCATGTGCGATTGCATCCGGGATGGCTGGGTTTTCCTGGGTTTTAGCGAAGAAGACTACTTTGCTCCGTTTTCTACAGCTTATTACGGTTTTTGCTGTTTCGATGACACCTTATCTGGTCATTCGCTTAAGCGATAACTCGTCAACTGATTATTTCCCATTCAATGCTGCAAGTGCTGCTACTTCATTCCTGATTGATAAGTACGTGCGGGTGACTGGTGATGTCTTTTATGGACTGAATCCAGAAGTTCTAAAATTTATGGATCTGCCATTAGCTGAGGGTAGCCTCTCTGACTTGTACCAAATTTTCAGACTGGTCCCGGTTAGTTTAGCGCTATTCGGTGGGATTCTTGCACTCAGAAAGCTGAAAGACAGCCCGCTCTCTTGGTATATTTTGTCCAGCGTATCGTTAGTTCTGTTTGCCACTATACCGTATACCGGCTGGATACTTGGTTACTTTATATCTGCGATCTTGATTTACCGTGTGTCGTGGTTCTCTCCGCTGGGATTAGCCAGTGTAGTCATTTTAAGTTCGATCGCTCACTGGAGGAAATTTCCTTCCACTGCAGCAGTAACAAAGAGAACTTATCATTATAAACAACCAGATAGAATAGCAATGTTGTCGCTGGTCTGCTTTATGTTTGTAATCCCCATTCTTTTTTATGGCACGTTTCCGAGTGTTCCAAACTATTTTGCGCTATTAGACCGCCATAAGCAATTAGCCAGAATTGGAGCTTATGCTGATCAGGTTTCGACTGATCCTGTAACGATCATTGCATTAGGGTATAGAGATACTCAACTGCTTCCTGGTATTTCTTCACATGCTACCTTGATCTCATTTCGAGAAGAAACTGATCTTAATGGCCATAATTTCTTTTTGACCACGGATGAAATTCGCGAGAGGGTTCACGCCAGCAATATTATACGGTCTATGGATTCGACAGTTTCCTTGGAGTCGCGTTGTTATTCGCTGGAGAAATTCGATGTTAAGTTCATAGTTGTACAATCAGAAAATGTGGAGCGCTATAAGCGGATTATAGATAAATGCGACAGGAATATAGCAATTGTGTTTACCACAAGAGATTTGGCTTTGTTCGAAATAAAATAGGGAAATTTGAGCGCACAACGGGTGGATCGCTCTATCAACTTGCTCGATGACGAAGAGAAATACTTGCTGTAGAGATCTGCCTGGCTATTTTGTTCTTTATCCGGAAGGTTTATTGTATATCCTCTGCCATTCGAACAATTTGTTCAGCGCCTCGATGGGGGAGAGGGAATTAATGTCAAGCTCTTTTAATTCTTCCAGCAGCGGGCTGGACTCGGGGAAGAGCAGGGCTTGCTGCGCGGCGTGCGGGTCTATCTTGACCGCGCGCCCGGATGTCTTTTCCAGCTCTGTCATGATCTCATTTGCTCGCTGAATGACAGGCGACGGCAATCCCGCCAGTTGCGCGACGTGAATTCCGTAGGAGCGGTCCGCGCCGCCGGGCACGATCTTGTGCAGGAAGACCACCCTATTATCCGCTTCACTCACCGCGACATTGTAGTTGCGCACACCGGGGAGCAATTCCGCCAGCTGGGTCAGCTCGTGGTAGTGTGTCGCAAATAGCGTTTTCGCTCTCAAGTGCGGATGGTTGTGGATGTATTCGATCATCCCCCAGGCAATCGACAAGCCATCGTAGGTCGAAGTCCCGCGCCCGATCTCATCCAGAATGAGGAGCGAGCGTGAGGTTGCGTGGTGCAGGATGTTCGCCGCTTCGATCATCTCCACCATGAATGTGGATTGCCCGGCATGGATCTCGTCCTGCGCGCCGATGCGGGTGAAGATTCGATCCACAAGGCCGATCCTTGCTGCATCCGCCGGGACGAATGAGCCGATCTGCGCCATCAGGACGATCAACGCGGTCTGCCGCAGGTACGTGGACTTTCCAGCCATGTTCGGTCCCGTGATGACACGCACGATCTCGCTCTCCTCGAAGATAACGTCGTTGGGGACATAACGTTTGCCGGCCAGCGACTGCTCCACAACCGGATGCCGGCCCTCGTGGATCTCGATCTCGTTCCCCCCAACTACTTCAGGCCGGACGTAGCCACCCAGCGCCGCCGTCTCCGCCAGGGCTGACAACACATCCAGCACCGCAAGCGAACGCGCGATCTGCAGCAACTTATGCGCCGACTTGCTGATGGTCGCGCAGCTTTCCCTGAATAAGCGCAGCTCGATCTCGCGGATGCGCTCCTCTGCATTCAACACCAGAGTCTCATATTCCTTCATCTCCGGAGTGATGAAGCGCTCGGCGTTGACGAGCGTCTGCTTGCGGATGTAGTGCGACGGCGCTTTCTCTGCTGCGCCGCGGGAAATCTCGATGTAATAGCCGAATACTTTGTTGTATCCCACCTTCAGAGTCTTCAATCCGGTCCGCTCGCGCTCGACGGCTTCCAGGTTGGCGATCCAGTCGCGGGCATGCTGAGAGGCTTCGATGATCGAGTCCAGCTCCTGAGAGTAACCCGAGCGGATGATCCCTGTGTTCTGGAGCGTAGCGGGTGGCTCATCTGCAATGCAGCATTGCAGCAGCGATAATTCCTCTTCCGCCATTTCCAGCCTGGGCAGAGTGGGCGATTGGTCCTGTCCAACAATGTCCACGATGCCCGGCAGGCGGCCCAATGTGTCACGCATCGCAACCAGATCACGCGGCTGGGCATAGCCTGCCAGGACGCGGTTGACCAGCCGCTCCAGGTCTGCTAACGGCTTGAGGGCGGCGCGTACTTCCGCGCGCTTCATCCCGTCGTCGAAGAAGTACTGCACCCCGTTCTGCCGGCGCTTGATCCGCTCGACGTTTAAGAGTGGCTGGCTGACCCACTGGTGGATCATGCGCTTGCCCATCGGTGTCACGGTCTTATCCAGTATGCCGAGCAGGGAGCCCATACGTTCGCCCCGAAGGGTCTCGTCCAGCTCCAGGTTGCGCCGGGTGGCAGCATCGAGAGTCATGAACTCGTTGATGCTATAACAGCGCAGGCTGGTCAATAAATTCAAAGAGTCCGGCTGGGTATCTTTCAGATACTGGATGACTGCCCCTGCTGCCCGCATCGCAAGCCCGCGCCCCTTGACGCCGAAGCCTTCCAGCGTGGACGCGCGGAAGTGAGCGAGCAGCGTCTCTTCACATTTGCCGGGCTCGAACCGCCAGGCGGGGTACGATGTTCTATGTCCCTGAATCCCGTCGTTGAGAGTCTGGTTATCCGGGACGAGGATCTCGGCAGGGTGTAGCCGCGTCAGCTCGGCCCTTAATGCTTCCAGCGGGAGCTCGGTCACGGCGAACTCGCCGGTGGTGATGTCCACATAGGCAACGGACGCCAGCCTTTGATCTTGAAGGACCGAGGCAAGGTAGTTGTTTGAGTCGCCGGGCAGCAGGGCTGGCTCGGTCACCGTCCCGGGCGTCACGACGCGAATCACTTTGCGCGGGAACAGGCCTTTGACCGGCGTGTCGCCGATCTGCTCGCAGATGGCGACGTGATAGCCCTTCTCGATCAGCCGCGCCAGATAGTTTTCCACCGCGTGATAGGGGATCCCCGCGAGAGGCGCACGCACGCCTTTGCCGACAGATCGCGAAGTCAGGACAATGTCAAGCTCACGTGCAGTGATCTCGGCGTCCTCGTCGAAGGTCTCGTAAAAGTCACCGAGCCGGAAGAACAGGATGGTATTGGGGTATTCACGCTTGATATCGAGATATTGCTGGCGGGCGGGGGAGACGTCGTCGTGATTCATAATTTGAATTTTACTTTGCCGGTTTATATTTCCTCAAGGGAAGGACTGCGTGGCGCAAGCCCTGTCTGTGTGATAGAACAATTGTACTATACCTGTCTTTGTTTACTGTCACCCAGCGCATGTTTGACTTTTCACTTTGGATGGGTTATAAGACAAATCGATCCAGTAAGGGGAAACAGGTACAGCCAACCATGTATTCACGGAACTCGCGGTAGAATTTCGACGAAAGAACGCTTCCCTGAAGGCTCAGCTTACGTTGCCGCTCGGCGGAAGTATAACTTTGTGAATTTCAGGAGTGAATATGTATATCGATCCGAATACAGGTGGAATCTTGTTCCAGGCTCTGGCGGGTGTGCTTGCGGTCATTTCCGGCACACTGTTCTTTTTCTCGCGCCGCATCCGGGAAGGCATTGCCCGCCTGCGCCGACGCAGCCGAAAGGATGACGACCACAGCGAGTGAGAATCTGCCTTCATGAAAACATTGATCCTGGGGTTCGATTCCTTCGACCCTGCCGTTTTTGAAGATATGGCAGGGCGCCATCAACTGCCAAACCTCGAAAAGTTCAGCCAGCACGGAGGTTACGCCAGGCTGGAGGTCTGCTCTCCTCCGCAAACCGAAGTATCCTGGACAAGCATTGCCACCGGCAGCGATCCCGGCGGTCATGGCATCTTCGACTTTGTCCACCGTGACCCCTCCAGTTATACCCCTTATGTTTCCATCCTGCCGACGCGCAAATCCGCGGTCGGCGAACAATTTGTGCCGCCCTACACGGCGAAGACATTTTTTGAAGCCGCTGCCGATCTGGGATATCCGGCGACGGCTTTGTGGTGGCCCGCCATGTTCCCGGCGCGACCGGCTCTACCTGTGAATACGCTGCCAGGTCTGGGCACGCCTGATATTCGAGGGCAGCTCGGGGTGGGTACGCTGCTGACAACTGAAGAACGAACACTCGAAAAGACGGCGGTCGCGAAGGTTTCCCCCGATGGGCGCAATCGTTACAAAGGGATCCTGTCAGGCCCGCAGACCAGGGGGCGCGACGGCCCGCAAACCATCACTCTGCCGCTTCAGCTTGAGATTATCGATGAACGTTCGGCGCGCCTGAGGATTGACGGACAGCAGATCGATCTGCCCCTGGGCAAGTGGAGCGACATCGTCGAGCTGCGCTTTAAATTGGGGATCTTAACGAATGTGCACGCCATCACCCGTTTCATCGCTACCTGCTTGCGCGATGACATTCGTGTGTATGCGCTACCTCTGCAGATCCACCCGTTGCATTCCGTCTGGCATTATGCCTCATCGCCCTCCTTCGCCAGGAAGCTCTGGAAGGATGTTGGACCGTATCTCACGCTTGGCTGGCCACAGGACACGACCGGGCTCGAGGACGGTTGCATTACGGATGATCAATTTCTTGACCTCTGCCAATCGATCTTTCATCGCCGTATCCAGATCTTGTATTACCTCTTGAATGACTTCCGCGAAGGTGTACTCGCCGCTATCTTCGACGACCTCGACCGTGTCCAGCACATGTTCTTCCGGGACCGTATGGACGTGGTGCAAGACTGGTACAGGCGCCTCGATGGCTTTGTAGGGGAGGTAAGCGACCGCATAGAAGCATGGACCGGTACGTATCGCTATCTGATCCTGTCAGATCACGGCTTTGCGAATTTCCATACAAAAATCCATCTGAACCGTTGGCTGCTCGATCAGGGCTACCTGATTACAAAAAATGACGGGGGCGATTTGAATGGCGTGGACTGGAGCCAGACGCGTGCCTACGCCGTCGGATTGAACAGTCTTTATTTGAACATTGCAGGGCGAGAGGCACAGGGCATCCTTGCCCCGGATGCAGTCGAACCCTTACTCAGCGAGCTCCGGGCGAAGTTGATGGGCTGGACGGATACCAGGAATACCCGGGTGATCCAGAACGTTCGCCTCAAGCACGAGACCTATTCCGGTCCTTACACGCGCTTCGGACCGGACCTGGTTGTAGGCTATGCCCCCGGTTATCGCGCCTCCGCCGAAACCGGGCTTGGCAAAATCCCTGCCATTGTACTCGAGCCGAACAGCGATCACTGGGGTGCCGATCATTGCATGGACGCGGATGCAGTGCCCGGCGTGATCTTTGCCAACCGCGACCTGCGTGATTTTGGGACGCTTTCCTTCCGCGATATCCCTTTCCTGGCGATTGGTAAGCATCTCGAGGGCACAAACATTAAACCGCCCTCGCAAGCAGCCGGTCAGGGACAGAAAGACCTGGAAGAACGCCTGAAAGGGCTGGGTTACCTCTAAATGAAACTATTTTCCCGAGTGAACAAAGATCAAGAAGAAAACAAACCGATCGTCGTCGTCTCCGGGCTGCCGCGTTCCGGCACATCCATGATGATGCGGATGCTGGCAGAGGGCGGCTTGCCGGTGATCACGGATGAGATCCGCCGCCCGGATGAGGACAACCCCAACGGGTACTTCGAGCTGGAGGTGGTGCGGCAGCTGCGAGAAGGGGACTCCGCGTGGCTCAAGGGAGCTAATGGAAAAGGCGTGAAGGTGATCTCCTCCCTGCTGGAATACCTTCCACCGGACCAGCGCTACAAGGTCATTTTCATGGAGCGCGATGCCCGGGAGACACTTGCATCACAGAAAAAGATGCTCGATCACCGTGGCGAAGCGCCAAGGATCAGTGACGAAGAGATGGAGCAGCAGTTCCATCACCACCTGGCGGCTATCAAGCCCTGGCTGGTGCGCCAGCCGAACATGGAAGTGCTCTACGTCAAATACAATGCGCTCATATCCGAGCCTGCTCGATTCTGTGAGCAGATTGCCGACTTCCTCGAACTGCCGCTCGATCAGCAGCGGATGCTATCTGTGCCAGATGCGCAGCTGTACCGCAACCGGAATACACAGGAGTAACCCTCCATCGTCATGCTCAGCAGGTTTCCCAGCCGTCAATCCATTCTCCAGGTTTATGCAGTCATCGCGGTCTTACTCTCCGGCTGGACGGTCACTGCCTTTCTCTGGAGGCTACCGGCGTGGCTGCTGCTCCTGAGCCTGGGCGAGATATTCACGATCTTTTCCTATGCATTGGCAGCCAATTTTCTCGAAAGCCTCTTAATCTTATTGTCACTTCTTATCGCTGCGGCCCTGTTGCCTGCACGCCTCCTTCGTGATGATTTTGTGGTGCGCGGGGCGATCCTTGCTCTGGGTTCGATCTTTGTCCTGATGACATTTGTAGGCTCGCACATGCTGTTCGGAGTCGGAGCGGGCATCGGGCTGTATATCGCTCCGGTTGTCGCGATCGGGGCGACGGCACTCCTGCTGGGGATGGCGGCGCGCTGGCGGTTTGCCGTTTTCTCCCTCTCGGACCGGTTGACGGTCTTTCTATTCATTCTCATTCCGCTTTTTGTGATTTCTTCGATACATGTGATGTTTCGCAATCTGGGTGGATGAAACGTGACCCGAGTCAACCGGCGTGATTTTCTAAAGCTCAATGCCGCGCTGGCGGCTGGCGCTGCGCTTTCAGCAGCCTCAAGTGCTCATCCGAAAGAATGGAGCCAGGCGGGCAAGCCGAACATCCTGGTCTTCGTCTTCGATGCGATGTCTGCCAGGCATCTATCGTTGTACGGGTATCCCCGCAGAACCACGCCCAACCTGGAAAGGTTCGCCGAGCGCGCCTCGGTCTATCACCGTCATTATGCCGCGGGCAATTTCACCACGCCGGGAACCGCCTCTATGTTGACCGGAATGTATCCGTGGACGCACCGGGCTTTCAATTACCGCGGTATGGTCGCACGTGACCTGGTGAAGCGGAATATCTTTCACAGTATCGGCAGCGAATATACGCGCCTGGCGTTCACCCAGAACCTCTGGGCGGATATCCTGCTCAGCCAGTTCGGAGAGGATCTCGATTTCCACGTGCCGTGTGACGCGTACAGTCGTTTCGCCCATTCCGCCTTGCAGCCCGACGACCTGCCAGGCGACCGCACGATGGCATACTATGCCCTTCAGGACTTCCTTAACCTGCGCGTGGAAGATAGTAACCCCTTCCCTGGCTCTCTTCTGCTGGCATCCCGCGATCTCGCACAGGCAATTGCCGAAGAGACGGACTCCCATCCTGCTGACCACCCGCGTGGACTGCCGACCAACCATGACTTCTCATATGACCATATCAGTGTCTTTGCCGGGCTGGAGCAGCTTGTCGAAGATAACCTGAGATCCAGTTCACCTACGCTCGGGTATTTCCATCTGTGGTCGCCGCATGAGCCGTACAATGCCCGCAAGGAATTTGTGGGGCTGTTTGGGCACGTCGAGATCCCGGCAAAGCCGCGTCACCCGCTTTCAGGGGGCAGTTATTCGGAGGATGACCTGTACAAATTTCGCCTTGCTTATGATGAATTCATTGCGGATGTGGATGCAGAATTTGGTAAGCTCATCACGCGGCTGGAACAGGCGGGCGTCCTGGAGAACAGTTACGTGGTCGTCACGTCCGACCACGGCGAGCTATTCGAACGCGGCGAATACGGGCATGCCTCGGCGCTGATGTACGCGCCCGTGACCCACATCCCGCTGATGATCGCGGCCCCCGGCCAGAGCACGCGAAAAGATTATCGCTCCGTCACTGTTAATATCGATCTTGTCCCCACGCTCTTACAGGTGGCTGGCAGCGAGGTGCCGGACTGGGTGGAAGGCAAGCCACTGCCCGGGTTTGGCGGAACCGAAGACTCATCGCGTAGCGTCTTCCCCCTGGGTGCAAAGGATAACGCTGCGTTCAGGCCCATCGAGCATGCGACATTCGCCATGATCAAGGATAACT
>DATHTH010000176.1:0-4027 GCA_035463495.1 Anaerolineales bacterium
ATTGTGGGGGCAGGCTTTGCCGGCAGCGTGCTGGCTGAGCGGCTTGCAGCCGGTTCCGGAAAAAAAGTCTTGATCATCGATCGGCGTCCGCATATCGGCGGAAATGCCTATGACTATCACAATGAAGATGGAATCCTGATCCATAAATATGGACCGCACATCTTCCACACGAATTCCCACGAAGTCTTTAACTACCTGTCGAAGTTCACGGAGTGGCGCCAGTATCAGCACCGTGTCCTGGCAAGCGTCGATGGGCAGCTCCTGCCCTTACCTATCAACCTGGATACAATCAACCGCCTGTACGGCCTGAATTTGAGCGCCTTTGAGCTGAAGGATTTCTTCCAGAAGGTCGCTGAGCCTCGTGAGAAGATCCTGACTTCCGAAGATGTGGTCGTGAGCAAAGTCGGACGGGAGCTCTACGAAAAGTTTTTCAAGAATTACACCCGCAAGCAGTGGGATCTGGATCCCTCTGAACTGGATGCGTCTGTCACATCACGCGTTCCCATCCGCTATAACCGTGACGACCGCTACTTCAGTGACATCTACCAGGTGATGCCCCTGCACGGTTATACGCGCATGTTCGAGCAGCTGCTGGACCACCCCAACATCAAGATCATGCTCAACACGGATTACCAGGAGATCATGGATATGATTTCCTACAAGGAAGTGATCTTTTCCGGACCGGTGGATGAGTACTTCGGGTTCATCTATGGCAAGCTCCCATATCGTTCGCTCCAGTTCCAGTTCCAAACGCTGAGCGAAGAGCAGCACCAGCAGGTCGCTGTGATCAATTACCCGAATGATTACCCCTACACGCGTGTGACCGAGTTCAAGCACCTGACAGGTCAGAAGGGCCCGAAGACTACACTGGTCTATGAATATCCGACCATGAACGGCGACCCGTATTATCCTATCCCGCGCGCCGAAAATGCCCAGTTGTACGCACGCTACCAGGCGCTAGCTGCCCAGAAACGCGGCGTGTACTTTGCCGGTCGTCTCGCTACGTACAAGTACTACAATATGGACCAGGTCGTCGCGCAGGCTCTCACGCTGTATTCCAAGATCCAGGGCGTTGAGCGAGCGCAAGCCACCAACGAATATACAATGAAATATGTTCCGGTGAACGTGCCAGAGACGCGCCAAAAAGGATAATCTCAGGCAGGACGATTAGCGATTCGCACAGCCTCGCAGGGATGAATACTGCGAGGCTGTACATTTCAATCATGCTTCCTGAAGATAGGTGACACGAGCCCCGACCATGATTTGTTATAATGAAGCAGCCAGCAAGGAGTTTTTTCTCTCTTATAATGCGATTTCCCAGCTCGACAGCAGATCCCACCAAAGATTTCACTTCATCAATTCATGATCTCCTCACCGAAAGAACCCTGATTCTTGCATCTAATCGGGGACCGGTCACGCTTCGTCAAAAGGAAAATGGCGAAGTCGAATATCAACGCGGCACCGGCGGTCTGGTAACGGCGTTGATCGGTGTGCTTCAGCACGCACAGGCAAAATGGATCGCCTGCGCCCAGACGGATGCCGACCGAGCCTGGGGACACGGAGAAGTGCCCCTTGGGGACAACGACGAAAAAGTCTGGATACAATTTGTTACCCCTGACGAGTCTGCCTATGAGGGTTACTACGGGGTGATCGCGAATCCGCTGTTATGGTTCCTTCAGCATTCCATGTGGAGTATTTTCCGTGAGCCAACGATTGACCAAGCGATGTGGCGGCATTGGGAGGAGGGCTATGTCCATGTCAACAGGATTTTCGCCGAGGCCATTTCTCAGCAGATCAACGCAGAGCGGCAGCCGGCGCTGGTCATGCTGCAGGATTATCATCTCTACCTTGCGCCGCAATTCATTCGCCACCAGTTCCGTCCCAAGGGGAAGTATACGCTGGCGCACTTCATACACATCCCCTGGCCCGGCGCGGAAGACTGGGGCTTTTTGCCATCCAGAATGCGCGAAAGGATCCTCGAGGGCTTGTGCGCCGTGGACCTGCTCGGCTTTCAAACCTACGAAGATGGCTTGAACTTCATCCGCACCTGTGAATCTCATTTACCGGGCTGCCGCGTAAACTACAGGAAGGGAATGGTCCGGTTCCGCAGCCATACTACTCACATCCGGGACTTTCCGATTTCCATCGACACCAGGCAATTAAAGCAGTTCGCGGAGTCGGAAGAAGTGGGCTCGTATCGGGATCAGATCCAGCAGTTGCACGGGGACTGGCAGATCATGCTGCGCATCGACCGGATCGAGCCGAGCAAGAATATCGTTCGCGGCTTTCAGGCGTTCGACGAATTACTGGAGCTACACCCCGAACACCGCGGCCGTGTCAAGTTTCTGGCACTACTCGTCCCCTCCCGCCTGGACGTGCACGAGTATGGGAATTATCTGGACGAGCTGATGGGGATCGCCGGAAGAGTCAACGCAAAGTACGGAGGCAATAACTGGGAGCCGATTCGCGTGCTCGTCGAGGAAAATTATCCGCGGGCTGTGGCAGCCCTGCAGCTTTATGACGTGCTGGTGGTGAACTCGATTGCGGACGGGATGAATCTGGTTGCCAAGGAGGGTCCTGTTGTCAACCGCCGGGACGGAGTGCTGGTACTCTCAGAGCGCACCGGCGCCTACCAGCAGCTGGAGCCAGGCGTCCTGGTGGTTTCCCCGCTGGATGTTTATGGCACCGCCGAAGCCATGCACAGGGCGCTGACGATGCCTATCGAAGAACGCCGCGAGCGGGCTAGCCGGCTGCGCTCCATCGTCGAAGAGCACGACATCGTGGACTGGCTGCACCAGCAGCTCAATACGATCATACAATTGAAGTTATGAAGGCGGGCACTGCGCGCAGGGTCGGCATCTTGCACTACTCAGCCCCACCAGTGATCGGCGGTGTAGAGAGTGTGATCCACACGCATACCCGTCTTTTCCTGGAGTATGGGTATCAGCCCATGGTAATCGCAGGCAGAGGCGAGGGATCGGCGCTGCCCCCTGGAGCGGAATACGCCCACGTCCCCAGTCTGGACAGCCAGCATTTGCAGATACTGGGGCTCAGCCAGGAGCTGGAACGGGGCCGCCTCCCCGCCTCGTTCGAGGAAACGACTGTCCAGATGGTGGAGGACTTGGCGCCCATCATCGAGCCTGTCGATTTGCTGATCGTCCATAATGTCTTCACAAAGCACTTTAACCTTCCATTGACCGCAGCCCTTGTTCGTTTGCTCGATGCGGGGACGATTCGCCGTTGCGTCGCCTGGTGCCACGATATCACCTGGACAAGCGCCAACTCACGTTCGAAAGTACACCCGGGCTATCCCTGGGATCTGCTGCGCATGCAGCGCGACGATATTCATTATGTAGCGGTTTCGCAGCTTCGTCAGAACGAGCTAGCCGGGCTGTTCCAATGCCTGCCAGATAGGATTGGCGTCATATACAACGGCGTCGATCCCCGAGAGCTGCTTGGGCTTTCCGAGGCGGGCCTGGCTCTCTCGGATCGGCTGGGGCTCTGGGAAAGCGATATCAATCTGCTTCTGCCCGTACGTGTCACGAAGGCAAAAAACATCGAGCTCGCTCTGCGGGTGACCGCAGAGCTTAAGAAGCGGGATATCCATCCCCGGCTGGTTGTGACAGGACCTCCCGATCCGCATGAGCGCACCAGCGTGGAGTATTTTCAGAGCTTATTAAGTCTCCGGGAGAAGCTGGGAGTTATCTCCGAGATGCGTTTTGTTTACGAATCGGGCACGGTCCCCGGCGAGCCGTTGATCGTAGACATGCCCCTCGTGGCAGAGCTCTTCCGCCTCAGCGATGCCCTGTTTATGCCGAGCCATCGCGAGGGCTTTGGCATGCCGATCCTGGAAGCGGGGCTGGCAGGGATCCCTGTGTTTTGCTCAGATCAGATCCCGGCTGCGAATGAGATCGGCGGACAGGATGTGATCCGGTTCTCCCCCGGAGCCGATCCTGTGCAGGTGGCAGAAGCCATCCTCAAGTGGACCGAAACGAGCCCCGTATTCCATTTACGGCGGCGCGTCCGG
>DATHTH010000177.1:0-5043 GCA_035463495.1 Anaerolineales bacterium
GGCCAGCGCGCGGCTATTCAGGCGGCAAAGCTCAATAAGCGCGTGGCGGTTGTCGAACGTAAGGCGATCCTCGGCGGCGTGTGCATCAACACCGGCACCATCCCCAGCAAGACCCTGCGTGAGGCGGTTCTTCATCTCTCGGGCTATCGAGAGCACAGCCTGTATGGCGCCTCCTACACGGTTAAGCAAAACATTACGATGGCAGACTTGCTCTACCGCACGGACCATGTGATCCAGCACGAGCTCGACATCGTCCGCCACCAGCTGTTGCGCAACCGCGTCGAGCTCGTTTCGGCGGAAGCCTCCTTTGTGGACTGCAACACCGTGAAGCTGAAATATGTGGACGGGCGCGGCTGGCGGGATGTCAGCGCCGCGAATATCGTCATTGCCACCGGCACCCGCGCCACGCAGAATGACCACATCCCGTTCGACGGCCGGCGGGTCTTCATCAGCGATGATTTGCTCCAGCTTGACCATCTGCCGCGCACGCTGGCTGTGGTGGGCGCGGGCGTGATCGGATTGGAATATGCCAGCATCTTTGCAGCCCTTGGCGTGCGCGTCACGATCATAGATAAGCGCCGTCGACTGCTGCCGTTCGTAGATGCAGAGATCATCGACTCGCTCACGTATCACCTCAACCAGCAGCGCGCCATCCTGCGTCTGGGCGAGGAGGTTGCTTCCATCGAGCCAGTTACCGATGAACACGGGGACCGTGTGAAGATCCACCTCTCCAGTGGCAAACAGATCATCACCGAAATGGCGCTCTACAGCATCGGGCGGACCGGTGCGACGCGCTCTCTCAATATCCAGGCGACCGGTCTGGAGACCGATGGGCGCGGGCTTATTAAGGTCAACAGCCACTATCAAACGAATGTCCCCAATATCTACGCGGTGGGCGATGTGATCGGTTTTCCCTCGCTTGCGTCCACGTCCATGGAGCAGGGCCGGCTGGCCGCGTGTCATGCCTTTGGCGTCCCAACGCAGAGCTCTCCGGAGTTGTTCCCATACGGCATTTACACCATCCCTGAGATCTCCACGGTCGGGCGCAACGAAGAGGAGCTGACAGAGCAGGGCATTCCCTATGAGGTGGGCAAAGCGCAGTATCGAGAGATCGCACGCGGGCAGATCATCGGCGATCAAACGGGGCTGCTCAAGCTGATCTTCCACCTGGATACACATGAGCTGCTGGGCGTGCATATCATCGGCGAAGGGGCCAGTGAGCTCGTCCATATCGGGCAGGCGGTCATGGCATTCAAAGGCAGGGTGGAATACTTCATCAACAACGTATTCAACTATCCCACTCTGGCTGAATGTTATAAGACAGCAGCCTTCGACGGCATAAATAGGCTCGGGATTTAATAGCGAATCGTCTGCGTAAGCCAATAAAAAAGGAACGTCCACGCTCCCGATTGACTTGAACATCTGCTCGAAGAGCTGCAAGAGCCTGCAGGCTCTCCATGATAAAATTGCCCAACATATGATCCGCATCAACAGAGAGGATGGGCAGTTGCATGGCAAAACACAGCCACCGAACTACAGTTGACCGAATCCTGTTCGCGATCACGGCCCTGTTTGTACTGGGAGGGTTTATAGCGCTCGGTTTCTTGAAAAATGTATCTCAGGAGAACCGGGCGCTTTTTGTTATTATCATACTTGTCAGCAGCCTGGGGATAGTTGCCAGCCTGGCGGGTCTGCTTTTCGTGAGCACCCTGTGGCGACGGCTTCGCCGGTGGACATGGCAGAGGGCAATAACCAGCTGGGATAGAAGCTCCCGGGCAAAGAGTACTCCGAAATACATGCTGCCGGCGAACATCGCCGAGCATGAATTGAGGCAATTAGCCATCCAGATCTATTCGCGGATGGGCTATCGCGTGCCCAAGAGAGATCCGGAAGGGATCTATCTGCCTCTCATCAATCCCAATCATGAAATTGAGCTGGTGACCTGCCATCACGGGTCAGAGCCTTTGGCGCTTCATCATGTCTATAGCCTGGAGCTTGAGATGCGACGCCTGAAAGCCGTGCGCGCCTTCTTCTGGGCCCCGTCAGGCTTCACAAGCGAGTGCCAGGGGTGGGCAGCCAACCGGTCCATTATGTTAGCCGACAGCTCCGAGATTGGACGATTTGTCGATTGTGCGCAGGCAAAAGGGTCCCGCTTTCTTGAATATTAATCTGGGTCGGTCATGGAGAATGGATGCATGAGATAACACTGCTGGTCAACATCGCGGTGGGCCTGGTTGTGGCTTTTCTCGGCGGGGTCCTTGCTCGCCGCATCGGCCTACCGACGATAGCGGGGTATTTGCTGGCGGGGATTGCAATCGGTCCGTTTACGCCCGGGTTTGTGGGGGACATGGAAACCATCAGTCAGCTCGCTGAATTGGGTGTGATCTTTTTGATGTTCGGGGTTGGCCTTCATTTTTCTCTCAAGGATTTATGGAGGGTGCGCTCTATTGCCATCCCGGGCGCTCTGGGGCAAATCGCATTTGCAACCCTGCTGGGGTATCTGATCAGCCACTTCTGGGGCTGGGCGCCGGCAGCCGGCATCGTGCTGGGCTTTGCGATCTCGATCGCCAGCACCGTCGTGCTGCTGCGCGGCTTGATGGACAATGGTTTATTGAATACCGCGCATGGACAGGCTGCGGTAGGCTGGCTCATCCTGGAGGATCTGGCGACAGTGCTGATCCTCGTCTTGATGCCAACCCTTGTCAACACCTCCAACGGCTTTAACTGGGCACAACTCGGTGTGACCCTGCTCAAAGCCGCGGCGTTCGTGCTCGTGGCATTGTTCGCCGGGACAAGACTCATCCCCTGGATCCTGATACGGATTGCTCATACACGCTCACGAGAGCTGTTCATCCTGGCAGTCCTGGCGATCGCCCTTGGCATTGCTCTCGGGGCAGCTGAAATCTTCGGAATTTCGCTGGCGCTCGGGGCATTCGTAGCAGGCGTCGTCGTCAGCGAGTCGCCGCTCAGCCACCAGGTGGGCGCGGATATCCTCCCCTTCCGCGAATCCTTCGCGGTGCTATTTTTTGTTTCGATCGGCATGCTGGTCAATCCGATCTATCTATACAACAACCTGGGTCCGGTTCTGACCCTGACCGGTTTGATAGTGATCGGCAAGCCGGTCACGACCCTGTTGATGGGATTGATCTTCCCGTGGGCGGCGCGTACCACGCTGGTTGTGGCTGCAGGCTTGAGCCAGATCGGCGAGTTTTCGTTTATTGTGGGACAGGCTGGCGTGGCGCTGGGCTTGCTCGACCAGAGTCAATACTCCCTGATCCTGGCGGGCGCCCTCTTCTCTATCATGCTCAACCCGCTAATGTTCCGGCTCATCCGGCCGATAGAGGAGCGGTTGAAAAAGTCCCCGCGGCTCTGGAAGTGGCTGGACCGGCAGGGTCCACCCCTGCCTCAGGTTGCGGAATCGATTGAAGGTCACGTGGTGGTAGTCGGCTATGGACGCGTGGGACGCCAGATCGTCACCCTGCTCGATCAGGTTGGAATTCCCCAGTTAATCGTAGAGGCAGATGCTGCGCGAGGGGAAGAACTCAGCCGCCGCGGGTTCCCGGTTCTCTATGGAGATGCAGCCAACTCCGAAGTGCTCACGCATGCTGGCTTGACACGGGCACGGGCGCTGGTCGTTGCGGGACCCGATGAGGACGCCAGCGCAATGGTGGTCACCGCGGCACGCGACATGGCGCCCCACCTGCCCATCATCGCCCGTGCCACGAGTGAAGACGGGACCAGGCACCTTGCGCAGCTCGGCGCGCAGGATGTCATTCATCCCGAGCTCGAAGGCGGACTGGAAATCGTCCGTCATACCCTCTTGCAGCTAGGTTTTCCCCTCCAAGAAATCTTTCGCTACACCGATGCCGTCCGCCGGGACCATTATGACCCTGCACTGAACACGGAGGAGGAGCACCGGCTGCTGCACGAGCTTCTGGATGCTGTCAACAGCATCGAGATCAAGTGGTTCCGTCTGGCTGAGAAGAATCCGCTGATTGGCCGCACCCTGGCAGATGCGAACCTGCGGGCGCGTACTGGCGCCTCGGTTATTGCGCTTCTACGCGAGGGCGAGCTCATGGCGAATCCCAAGTCCATGACCCGATTCCAGGCAGGAGACCGGATCGGTCTGGTGGGTGACAAGGAAGAAATCGAGGCTGTGGAAAATCTTTTGTCTGAGCCTGAAAGCGAGACCGAATCCAGCCAGGCAGGCGTCGAATGGGAAACATAAGTATATAACCGTTAATCAAATGACTCGTAAAGGCGGTTTAGCACAGAAGGTAGATCGGCAATGAAATATGAAACAGTCCACGGGGTTTCTGTCCCCAAAATCGGCTTTGGGACCTGGAGAATTGGCGGCGACTCCTACCCGGACCCGGAACGCGATCCGGCTTCGATGAACGCATTGCGTACCGCACTCGAGGTAGGATACACCCACTTCGATACCGCGGAAGTCTATGCCGGCGGGCATTCAGAGGAGCTGCTGGGTCGCGCCATCCGCGAAGCAAAGACGAAACGAGAGAGCATTTTTATTGCAACCAAGGTAGACCCCGGGCACCTGCAATACGAGCAGGTGCTGCGCGCCTGCGATAGCAGCCTGCGACGCCTGCAAATGGAATATGTGGATCTGTACCTCATCCACTGGCCGCGGATTGGGATGAAACTGGAGGACACCTTCCGAGCGTTGAACAAGCTGGTGCGAGACGGCAAAGTCCGGCATCTTGGCGTGAGCAATTTCAACCTGAAACTGCTGAAGCACTCACAATCGCTTTCCGAAACGCCGTTGCTCACGGACCAGGTCCCATACCGGCTGCCCGACCGCTCGTACGTGGAAAACGGGGTGCTTGCCTATTGCCAGGCGGCTGATATTTTGCTGACCGCATACTCGCCGGTTAAGTTCCGCAACCTGCCTGCCAACACCATCCTGCAGGAGATCGCAGACGCCCACTCGGCTACACCGTTCCAGATCGCCCTGGCGTGGCTTGTGGCTCAGCCGCGTGTCATCACGATACCCATGTCCCTCAATCCGCAGCACATCCGGGAGAA
>DATHTH010000178.1:0-2753 GCA_035463495.1 Anaerolineales bacterium
ATGTCCAAACGAAATGTTGTCCATGTCGAGATCCCCGCGGCGGAGGTAGGAGCTGCGGGCAAGTTTTATCAGGATTTGTTCGGTTGGAAGCTGCAACACGTCGCAGAGTTCGATTACACCATGTGGGAAGACGGCAGCGGCTACGGCGGCGGGTTCAATAAAGTGTCCAATGAGCATCCCGCCGGCCAGGTGTTGGTTTACATCGACAGTGACGATATCGAGGCAGATCTCAGAAAAGTGGAGCAGCTCGGCGGTTCGATAGTGACCCCGAAGACAGAGATTCCTGGCACCGGCTGGTTTGGGGTCTTCAAAGACCCCACAGGGAATGTGCTTGCTCTGTACACAAGCAAAAACGCTGAGTTCAACAAATAGCAGATTTTGAATAGGTTCCCGTGGGTAATGCTTGCATTGCCTGCGGGATTTTTGATTCCAACCAAGGATATAAGCACATGATTGACGAAAAGCGATTAAGTCTTGAAGAAGCTCATAAGCATTTCGCACAGGCGACCAACGGGCGTGTCTGGGAACTGTTACAAAAGCGGGATCGCTCTCAAGCGGAAAACGACGAAATGGTGCATGCCGCGCATGCCTGCGCGTATCACTGGAAGTTTGCAGGCACGGCAGTTCATCAGCAGCGCGGCGAGTGGCTGATCAGCCATGTCTATGTAGTACTCGGTCACGGGAACGAAGCTCTGCGACATGCAGAACGCTGCTTCGAGCTGACCGAGTCGAACCGCAGCCTCATGCAAGATTTTGACATTGCCTATGCCTTCGAGGGCATGGCACGCGCCCAGGCGCTGCTTGGCGATCGCAAGATGGCAGAAGAATTCCTTGTCCTCGCCCAGCAGGCGGGAAATAGCATCGCAAACGAGGAAGACCTCTCGATCTTCATGGGTGACTTTGACGGTGGAGAGTGGTACGGGTTGCGGTGAGGTATCGTCCTGAAGACTTTAGCGACCGCTTGACGACCTCCTGGCGCGGTGGTATCCTTGCGCCCAATGTCCATCCTTTACACCAGCATCAACGATACCAATACCCGTCCGGTCACGGGACGTTGGTGGTTGGGTGAACAGCAAAAGGTTCATACTCACTAAGTACACCAAACGCCCCGGTTAACGGGGCGTTATTTTTAGCCCCCCTCACCCCCGGCCCCTCTCCTAAAGCAGAGGGGAGTCAGGAGCGACCATGATTTCCAATACCACACCTGTATTCGCCGTAGACGAGCAGCAGCTTGTGCCGGTCAGCGACCATCTGCCTCAACTGAAGGAGATCCCGCCTTCACGCATGTTCCTGATCAATAAATCGTTGAAGGTGTATCAGGAGAAGAAACCAAGCGCAGGCGTTTTCGATGCGTCCCAGGGTGATGGCGGCGCGTCCCTGCCAGGCGTCCCGCGCCCGATCCTCGAGCGCGCCGCGCAGCTTCAAATCGAGCATGGATCCGCTTACGACATGCCCTTTGGGACCGAGGCATATCGGCGGTCTGTGGTCGAGCAATACTGGCAATTAAACTCTGCCTCGGGCTGGGGACCCGCTAATGTGCTCGGTACCGCCGGTGGGCGCGACGCCCTGGTCAAGGCTTATCAAGCCATGCTGGCCCTTGGTCATGGCCGCCAGGGTGATCTGATCATGGTCTCGCGTGTCCCCTGGATCTCCTACAACTGGGGACCCTACGGCGTGGGCGCGAATGTGTTATGGGCACCGGGCGACCCGGCAGAGGGCTGGGCATATTCCGAAGACGCGATTATCGAAAGTGTGACGTTTGCCGGGTCAAAAGGTCGCAAGATCGCCGGGCTCGTGATCACGAATCCCGATAATCCCACGGGATTGACCATTCCAGTGGAGAAACAGGTTTCACTCGCAAAATGCGCGCTGGATGCAGGTGTCGCATTCGTACTCTTCGATTGGATGTATCACTATGTGACGGATGAGTCGCCGATGGACTTGAACTCGTTCCTGAGATCCTTCACACCAGAAGAGCGTAGGCGCCTCATGTTCCTGGACGGCATCACCAAATCCCTTGGCGGCTCGAACATCCGCAACTGCCATTTGATCGCCGATGAGGCTGTCGTTAAGTTCCTCGTTGCTCGCTCTTCGCATGGCGTCATTCCATCCTTCTATTCACTGGCTGTGGCAATGGCAGCCTATGAGATGGGCTACGCGGAAGCTGCCAGACCGATCATCGAGCCGACCAACGCCAGCCGCAATGTGCTGAAGGCATTACTGCTCCACAACGAGTTTCAACACATTATCGGCAAGGGCTATTATGCCTTCATCCATGTGGGTGAGTTCCTCGGAGCGCGAGGTTGGCAAGACACTGAGCCTCTGGGTCAGTATCTCGCAGAAAACTTCGGCGTTGCGGTGGTCCCGGGTGCCTTCTTCTCTCCCTTCGGTGGTGAATGGATCCGCTTCTCCTACGCCACGCCCACGGAACGAACTACAGGCGCGTTCGAGCGGTTGATGGAAGGGTTGAATTCTTTGAAAGTCTGAGTTGGAAATCTGATATGGAAGAAATTCTATTGCTCACGGTGGAGAATGTTGCGCAAGCCGGTGATGATTTGCACATTCTCCCAGCATTACCTGCTGGCCAGTACGAATATGACTTGAATGGGATCCAGAAAGTAAAAGTAATCACCCCGGACCGTCGAGTGATTGAAAAGGATGCCGAGATTTCAATGCCGCTGGGGACTCGCTCTCGTTCCTTTACACTCATGTTCCCCAATACGCAGGAAGCCGAGATTCCTGTCGGGTCTCAG
>DATHTH010000179.1:0-3040 GCA_035463495.1 Anaerolineales bacterium
CAGCCTCACCGGCGCATTACGTTTGTATGAGCGTGCAGGGATGAGAGTCCTGCGTCAGTTCGATCAGTATGAGAAAGAAATGCGGCCCGGCCGGGAGCTGGCTGTGGAGTCGCTATGATGAAAGGAACAAAATGAACACTCCATTGCAGCAAGAAGCTATCGCCGGGTTGCCAGAAGGTTTTACCGCCCGCGGCGCTCGCATGGACGATGTCGACTCCGCCCTGCTGCTCTTCAATCGCTGGTCAAGCTCCGTGATCGGGCAGGACGAACTCATTGACGTGGAAGTTCTTCGAACCGATCTGGCTTCACCGGGATTTGATCTGGCCGAAGATATGCGCGTAGTGTTCGCGCCAGACGGTCAAATGGTGGGCTACATCGAAGCCTGGACCAATCGCAAGCCGTCCGTACATCCGTGGATCTGGGGTCGTGTGGATCCAGATTACGAAGGAATGGGGATCGGCACGTGGTTGATGCGCTGGGCAGAAGCGCGCGTGCTGCAAGCCCTCCCCGAGCTGGATCCTGGGCTGCGTTTTGCGCCGCGCGTCAATACGTACCGTGAGGCAGAACGTCCGAAGAGACTATTCGAACGACTGGGATATCAGTATATTCGCAGCTCGTATCAAATGCTTATCGAGATGGATGCACCTGTGCCCGATGCACACTTCCCCGAGGGGATCACACTCCGAACGTACAACCCCAGGACAGATACGGCTGCCGTTTATCAAGCCCAGACCGACTCTTTCCGGGATCATTTCGGGTTTGTGGAGGAGCCGCTTGAAGAGGGCGTAGAACGCTTTGCGCATTTCTGGGAGCAAGAAAGCAGCGATCCTACGTTGCTGTTCCTGGCGATCGATGAAGCCTCTGGAGAAATTGCCGGTATTAACCTTTGCCTGCCAAAATCCTTCGATGATCCAGACACAGGTTGGGTAGGCACGTTGGGTGTGCGACGTCCCTGGCGCAAGCGCGGCCTTGGCCTCGCATTGTTACGTCATTCATTCAATCAGTTCTACCGGCGCGGCACGCGCAAGGTAGGACTGGGCGTGGACGCGCAAAACCTGACCGGCGCGCTGCGGTTGTATGAGAACGCGGGCATGCATGTGCATCGCGCCTTCGATCTCTACGAGAAGGAACTGCGTGCCGGTACGGAAATCAGTGTACAATCCCTCCAGGAATAACAGTAGCCTTGCGAAGGCTGGCAGAGGTAAGGATAAGATCCAACGACCGCATCCTTCGCAAGGCTCTTTAAGTAACACTCACTCAAAAGGAGTATTGGACTCATGAACATCCGCTGTACGTACTGCCAGACACCCTTTACCCTCAGCCGGGTCGCGATGCTCGATGCCCTTCAGGAAGTCGATTCGCAAAATCTCAGTCACTACGATTTCCATTGCCCGCGCTGCAGGCGAGCGAATCCCATTCCCCGCAAGCGGCTAGAGATGGCCATGCCTAAATGGCGCGAGGATCTCAAGGCATTCGAAGCGGAGATGAAGGAGAACCCGCAGCAGGAGGCGCCCGCCCCGGGAGCGGAGCCCGCCGCACAGGCTGAAGCCAAACCGGAGCCGAAGACCGCCAGAGCAAAACAGCCCGCTGCAGAGCAGGAACCGGCAGAGGAAAAGCCTTCCCGGGCAAAGCGAACGACAGCCACACCCGCAAAGAAGGCCACGAAGAAGAGCAAATGACGATCAAGGCTGTCTTTTTCGACCTCGGCGGTGTGATCGTCCGCACGGAGTTCCAGGCGCCGCGCCAGCAGCTGGCGGACCGGCTCGGCATCGATTATGACGATCTGAACAAGCTCGTGTTCGATAGCGATACCAGCACCCGGGCGTCTGTGGGTGAGATCAGCTCGGAGGAGCACTGGATCTCGGTCATTCAAAGGCTGAGACGACCTGCTGAGGAAAGACAATCCATCCGCGACGAATTCTTTGCCGGTGACATCGTCGACCGCACCCTGATTGAATACATCCGTTCCCTGCGCCCCAGGTACAAGATCGGGCTCATCTCGAATGCCTGGGGCGACCTGCGCGACTTCATCGTGCGTGAAAAGTTCGACGACGCCTTCGACAAAATGATCATCTCGGCGGAGGTCGGCGCGATGAAGCCGGAGCCCAAAATCTTCCGGATTGCCCTGGAGCAGTTCGGAGTGAAGCCCAGGGAAGCCGTTTTCGTGGACGATTTTTATGTCAACATCGAAGGCTGTGAAAAAGTCGGCATCCAGGGCATCCATTTCAAGGATCCCGAGACAACCTTACAACAGCTCAAAAGACTCTTATAGGGGCAAGTGTCCTGGCGGGCGCCACCGCCCTTAGGCATCTGCCCGGCAGGACAGACTATGTTCAGCAAACAACAAAATATACTGCGTGATCTGGGCGACGGCCTGGTGCTGCGACGCTCCGTTCGGCAGGATGCAGACGCGCTTGCAGAGTTCAATCGGTCGATCCATATGGATAACGCGGCCGACGGGCAATGTATTTCTGCCTGGACGCGCGACCTGTTGACAGCCTCCCATCCCACCTTTCATCCGGATGATTTCACAGTGGTCGAAGAGCTTGCCACGGGCAGAATCGTCTCGACGATGAATTTGATTTCTCAGACGTGGTCGTATGAAGGGATCAAGTTCGGCGTCGGTCGCCCCGAGCTGGTTGGCACATTACCGGAGTTTCGCAACAAGGGCTTGATTCGGATTCAATTCGAGGAGATCCACAAATGGAGCGCCGAGCGCGGCCAGCGGCTCCAGGCGATCACGGGCATCCCCTTCTACTACCGCCAGTTTGGCTATGAGATGGCGCTGGATCTGGATGGTCGTCGTTTGGGCTACGAAGCCCAGGTGCCGGTGTTGAAAGAGGGCGAGACGGAGCCTTATGTGATTCACATAGCCCAGGAGAAGGATCTGCCGTTCATCGAAGACATGTACGATCGAACGCGCCGGCGCTCGATGATTGCGTGTGAGCGCACCCCTGAGGTATTCCGCTATGAGCTGCTCGGCCGGAGTCAAAGCAACAATTGCGGGATCAGCTGCATCATCGAAAACCAGGCTGGCGAG